>JAEUHO010000180.1 GCA_016795345.1 Planctomycetia bacterium
CCCACCCCGCCCGCGCGCGGGGGCACCCGGGGGTCCCCGGCCGCCCGCGCCGCGCGGACGCACCACGGCGCGGCGACGAGGGCGCCCCACCCGAGCGCCACGAGGGCCGGGCGCAGGCGTCGGCCGGGCGGCGCGGCGAGGGCCAGCGCGAGCGCGACGATCGGCACGAAGAGCGCGGCGTTGAGCTTCGCGTTGGCCGCGAAGCCCGCGAACACGCCGGCGAGGGCGGCGTTCGGGCCCGGGGCGCCGCGGAGCGCGCGCGCGGCGGCGGCGAGCGCGACGAAGCCGTAGAGCCCGACGCCGAGGTCCACGTACGCGGTCGTCGCGAGGCGGACGACCTCCGGCGAGAGGAGGAGGAGCGTCGTGACGACGCCCGCGGCCGCCGACCCCGCGCGCCGGCGCGTCTCGGCGAAGACGCCGGCCCCGAGCGCGACGCCGGCCAGCGCGTGGAACACGGCGGGGCCCGCGGGGAGCAGGCCGTCGATCCGCACGAGCCGGGCCCACGTGAGGTCGAAGCCGAGGCGCACCTCGCCGTCGAGGCAGCCCGGCATGGCGCCGAGCCCGTCGCGCGCGACCCGCGCGGCGGCGGGCAGGTGGTAGACGAGGGCGTCGAAGCCGACGTCGGGCGCGCGCGACGCCAGGAGCAACACGACCGCGACGAGGGACGGCGGCAGGAGCCACGGGTCGAAGTCGCGCCGAGGGGGCGCCGCCCCGCGCGGGCCCTCGCCCGCCCCGTCGGCGCGCGTCGCGCGGCGCCGCAGGCCGTCGAGGGTCGCGAGCACGAACGCGGGGGCGAGGGCGGCCACGATCGCGGCGGTGGGCTCGACGGCGACGCGGGCCCACGCGCCGGTCGCCATCAGCGCGAACGTCCAGAGCGACGCGAGGCCCGTCCCGAGGGCCACGCTCCACGCGAACGCCTCGATGCCCCGGAGGTCCGCCCGGACGCGGCGCACCACGCACCAGCCGAGCAGCACGTCGGTGACGGCGAGCAGCACGTACGCGGTCGGCGGGTCGATCATCGGCTGAACAGCCCGTCGAGGAGGTGCGCGCGCGCGGCGACGTAGGCCGCGAGGACGGCGACGGCCCACGCCAGCGCGAGGGCCCGCGCCCGGGGCGACGACGGCGCGGGCGCGACGGGGCGCGCGTCGGCGGGGGGGCGGGGGTCGTTCATCGGGCGGCGCCGTCCGGGGACGCGCCCGTGGCGCGCAGCCGGCCGGCCTCCATGGCGTAGGTCGCGGTGGCGAGCGCGAGGAGCGCGAGGTCGTGGGTGGCGACGAGGACCGTCGTGCCGCGCGCGTGCTCCTCGCGCAGCACGCCGAGCACCGCCGCGGCGGACGCGCGGTCCAGGTTCGACGTCGGCTCGTCGGCGACGAGGACGGGCGGCGCCGTCACGAGCGCGCGCGCGAGGGCGACGCGCTGGAGCTCGCCGCCCGACAGCCGCTCCGGGCGCTCGTCGACGAGGGCCGCGAGGCCGACGCGACCGAGGACCTCGAGGGCGCGCGCGCGGCGCGCGGCGGCGCCGACCCCCGTCGGCACGAGGGCGAGGGTCACGTTCTCCCAGACGGGGAGGCGGCGCACCTGCGGCGCGCCCTGGAACGCGAACCCGACGCGCCGGCGCACGCGGGAGCGCTCGGCCTCCGACGCGGCCGCGAGGTCGGCCCCGTCCACGCGGACGCGGCCCGAGGTGGGGCGCTCGAGCGCGACCAGCAGCGAGAGCAGCGTCGTCTTGCCGCCGCCGGACGGGCCCGTGACGACGACGAACGCGCCGCGGGGCACCGTCAACGTGACGTCGACGACGGCGTCGACGTCGCCGCGCGCGCTGCGCCAGCGTTTGCCGAGCCCGACGGTCTCGAGGGCGGGCGCGTCGGTCACCGCAGGACCTCCGCGGGCGGCGTCGAGGCCGCGCGCCACGTGGAGAGGAGCGAGCCGACGGTCACGAGCACCACGGCGATCCCGGTGGCGAGCAGCACGGGGACGGGCGCGAGCCGCCACGGGACGTCGACGACCGCGTCGGGCTCGACGCCCGGGAGGTAGACCGCGCCGAGGCCCGCGGCGCGGAGCGGGCCGAGCCACGCCGCGGCGAGCAGCACCGCGAGGGCGGCCGCGCCGACGGCGAGCAGGAGGCTCTCGGCGAGGGCGCGCAGCAGCACGTCGTCGGTGCCCCAGCCGACGGCCTTGAGCAGCGCCGTCTCGCGCCGGCGCTCCGCGAGGCCCGCGCCCGACGTGACGAGCACGAGCGGCAGGCCCACGGCGAACGCGAGCAGCCAGTGCAGCGTGAAGACGCCCTCGCGCTGGAGCACCTGCGCCGGCAGGAGCGCGCCGGCGTCCTCGCGCGAGAGCACGCGCGCGCGCACGGGCCCGTGGCCGTCGTCGGGCCCCAGCGCGGGGAGGCGGGCGATCGCGCGGCGCACGTCCTCGCGGGCCGCGCGCGGGACCGTGACCCCGAGCGACGACGCGAGGCCGCGCTGCGCGAACACGGTGGACGCGGTCTCGATCGACGTTAGCACGAGGTGCCCCGACCACACGGGGAGGTCGGACGCGAACACGCCGACGACCGTGGAGACGCGCTCGCCGGCGTCGTTGCGGTAGAACGGCGGGAGCTTCGCGCCGACGTCGAGCGCGAGCCGTCGCGCGAGCGCGGCGCCCACCACCAGCTCGTGCGACGCGCCGGGCGCGGGGAGCCGGCCGCGGACGAGGGTCGTCCCGGCGGGCAGGCGGTCGAGGGGCACGCCCAGGAGCACGGCGGAGACGTCGTCGCGGCCGAGGCGGATCTCGCCGACGACGCGCGGGACGACGTCGGTGACGCCGGGCAGCGCCCGGATCGTCGCGACGGCCTCGAGGGGCACGGGCGCGGGGCGCCCGAGGCGCTCGCCCTCGACGAGCAGGTCGGGGCCGAACCGCACCGCGTCGCGGGCCTGGTCGCGCAGGCCGTGCGCGATCGCGAGGCCGGCCAGCCACGGCAGCAGCACGGCGACGACGCACGCGACCGTGACCACGCTCCGCAGCGGGTGCAGCAGCACCGCGCCCGCGCCGGACCGGCCGAGCGCGAGCCAACGGGCGGCGGCGGGGCGCGCGGCGGTCATCGGTCGGGCAGGCCGGCGAGGCCGTGGGCGCAGTACGCGCCGCCGGCGGGCGTCGGATGCGTCCGGAACGCGCACGCGTCGTCGAGGCGCGGGTCGAATGCTCGCGCGCACCGCGCCATCGTCGTCGCGGGGCCGCCGCCGACGCCGCCGACGAGGGCCTGGAACGCCTCGCTGCGGGCCGCGGCCCCGGGGGCGCGCGGGGCGCACGTCGCCACGACGGTCGCGGCGCCCCCGGCGAGCGCGACGACCACGGCCACGACGATCGCCGGGCCTCGGCCGCTCACGTCGCCGGCTCCCGCGCGGGGGGGCGGTCGGGCGCGGCGGGGCGGGCGGCGGGCGGGCGCGCGGTCACGGGAGCCACTGTACGCCGACGATCGCGGCCGCCGCCACCGTCGCGAGGCGTCCGGCCCGCAGCAGCCGCGTGGCCCGCGCGGACGGCCCGTCTTCCGGCGCCGCGGGGTCGCGCCCCAGGGCGTGCGCGACGGCGGCCCACGCGACGCACAGCACGCCGGTGGCCGCGAGCGCGAGGAACGCGACGCCCGCCGCGGACGACGACAGGATGCAGTACGCGCAGCGGTGGCCGGGCAGGCCGAGGAACCGCGGCGCGGCCACCTCGCGCAGGAACACGAGCCCGACCGGCACCGCGAGGGCCGCCGCGAGCAACGCGCCCCAGGTCCACCGCGGGCGGCGCAGCGCCCACGTCGTCGCGAGGACGAGCGCCAGCGTCACGGCGACGTACGCGAGCGAGAGCACGCGCCCGTCGAACGCCGCGGCGGTGCGGGTCGTGAACTCGCCGTCCACGAGCTGCGTCGTGCCCCGCGGCGGCACCGCGCAGCACCCGCTCTCGAGGAACTGCTCCCGCTTCGGGATCCACACGTACGCGCCGGTCAGGACCGCGTCCACCACCGCCAGCGCGCCGCAGGCGACGAGGGCCGCGAGCTCGCGGCCGGCGAGCGCGCCGGTGGCCGTCGCGCGGTTCGCCGCGCGCAGCACCGCCCATGCGCCGACGGCGAGCACGAGCGCGGGCTTCGTCGCCTGGAGCACGACGAGCAGCGGGGGGAGCAGCCGCGCGGGCCCCACGCTCCCCTCGCCGATCCGCGTCACGCCCTGGATGCAGACGACGCCGCGCCACTGCGGCACGTAGGCGTCGAGCAGGAGGTAGAGGAGGGGCCACCCGACGACGGCCACCGCGGTGAGCACCGTCGCGAGGTGGCCCACGAGCGGCAGGCCGGCGTCCACGGCGGCCGCATCCCGCCTCCGCCGACGCAAGGCCCGGACCGCGAGGGCCACGACCGCGCCGCCGAGGGCGAGCTCGACGAGCCCGACGAAGAGCGCGAGCAGCGAGGCGGCGTGGAGGATCATCGGCGCGTCCGCAGCATCCCACGGGGCGCCGGGCACCGGGCCTCCCGGTCGAGGCGGGCCCGCCCGCGGGGGCGGGCAAGGTCGCGGCCGTCGCCGCGTCCTCCCGGCATGCGGACCCCGCGCGGCCGGCTCGGCGCCCTCCTCCTGCTCCTGCTCGCGGCCTGCGGCGGCGACGACGCCGGGCCCGACCTCGCGGGCCGCTGGACCTCGCGGCCGTCGCGCCACGGCGAGTCCGCGGAGGCCGTCGAGTGGTTCGGCGAGGCGTTCGTCGAGCGGCTCCACGCGGCCGGGAACGCGGCGACGCCCCTCGTCGAGCTCGAGCTGCGGCCGGACGGCACCTTCGCGGTGCGCGGCGAGGTGGTGCCGGGCGCGCCGCCGACGGCGCACGCGACGGGCACGTGGCGGGCGGCGCGGCGCGGCGCGCGGCTCGACGTCGCGGCGAGCGAGGACGCGACGGGCCTCGCGTCGGTCCTGATCGTGCCCGCCGACGGCGTCGCGCTCGTCTGGGCGCACGGGCCCGACCCGGACGACGCGATCCTCCTCTTCCGCGAAGGGCCGTGACCTCCCGCGGGTGCGCGAGCCGCCGGCGGGCGCGGGCCGGGGCGCCGAGGCGGCGCCGCGCGCGGGTCACCGCGGGGTGAGCGTGTGGACGCGGCCGGGCTCGACGTCGATCACGACCTGCGTGCGGCCGCGCGGCCAGCGCACCTCGACGCGGTCGATGCGCGTCGCGTTCCCGAGGCCGAAGTGGAGGACCTGCGACGACTGGGCGAGGTACCCGCCGGCGGCGTGCACCTGGCGCACGAGCGTCCTGCGCCCGACCGTCACGCGCACGACGGCGCCGACGGCCTCCTTCACGCGGCCGTCGTCCACGAGGCGGAACCCGACCCACGGGCGCGGGGGGCTGCGGTTGAGGTAGAGGAACGCCCGGTCGTTGAACGGGTTCGCGACGAGGTCGACGCGCCCGTCGCCGTCGAAGTCCGCGGTCGCGGCGCTGCGGTGGCTGCGCGGCGCGGGTTTGCCGCCGATGGGCTCGGGCAGGTTCACGCCGCCGGGCGGCGGGTCGAGCCCCGCCGACGACGTGACGTCCTCGAAGCGCAGCCCGGACGCGTTGCGGAGCAGCGGCGAGCGCCAGTACGCGAACGGGTAGCCCATCCCGGACGGGAGGAAGACGTCCTCGAAGCCGTCGGCGTCGAAGTCCGCCGCGGCGACGCCCCACGGCCAGAGCGTCTCCGCGCCCATCACGAGCGACACGTCCTCGAACGCGCCCGAGGGCCGCGCGGCGTGGAGCGTGTTGCCGTTCACGATCTCGGCGGGGACGAACGCGAACGGCGTCGGCGCGCGGTTCGGGTCGAGCGTGGCGGGGCGGCGGAACGACTCGGGCTGCGAGGCGGGGTCGAAGGAGGGCGACATCCACATGTCGGAGTGCATGTCCACCGTGTAGAGGTCGAGGCGGCCGTCGCCGTCCGCGTCGAACGCCTTCGCCCCGATCCCGCCGCCGGGCGTGCGGCCGAGGGTCGCGAGCGTCACGTCGGTGAACCGCCCGGCGCCGTCGTTGCGGTAGAGGGCGCTGCGCCCGAACATCCGCACGACGTAGAGGTCGAGGTCGCCGTCGTCGTCGAAGTCGAGGACGGCCGGGTCGCTGCCCCAGCCCGTCGCGCCGAAGCCCGCCTCGACCGACACGTCGGCGAACGTGCCGTCGCCGCGGTTGCGGTAGAAGCGGTCGTGCTCGAGGGGGCTCTGCCAGATGGCCTCGATCGTCGCGACGCCCGTGTAGTAGCGGTCGCCCGGGTCCCGTTCGGCCGTCGTCCAGCCGGCGGTGCACGGGACGAACAGGTCGAGGTCGCCGTCGCCGTCGGCGTCGAAACAGGCGGGCTGCTGCGCGTGGCCCACCAACGCGAGGCCCGCGCGCGCGGTGACGTCCTCGAACGTCGTGTCGCCGCGGTTGCGGAACAGGACGTTGCCGCCGCGGGTGGACGTGACGAACAGGTCGAGGTGCCCGTCGCCGTCGAGGTCGCCGAAGGTCGCGCCGACGCAGATGCGGTCGCCGAGGCCCACGCCGGCGCGCTCGGTCACGTCGGTGAAGCGGGCGTGGCCGTCGTTCAGGAACAGCGCGTTGCGGCCCAGCTGGTTGCAGAAGTAGACGTCGTCGTCGCCGTCCCGGTCCACGTCGGCGACCGCGACGCCGCAGCCGTGGTCGTAGAGGTTGATCTTGAACTGCTCGCCCTGCTCGCCCGGGAGGAACGCCATGCGGAACCGCAGGCCGGCGCGTTCGGCGACCTCCTCGAAGCGGATGTCGGACGGGCTCGACAGGCCGCGCGCGACGGGGCGCGGGTCGTCACCGCAGCCGCCGAGCGCCGCCAGCGACCCCGCCGCGACGGCGAGGAGCGCGCGGAGGGGGGCGGCCGCCGGGCGGCGGCGGGAGACCGGGGGGAGGTGGCGCATCCGGGACGAAGATCCCATGGCTTCAGCCCCGGTTCACGCCAATCCCTGCGGCGGGCGATCAGCGCGGGGCGCGCGCCTTCGGATGCGCGACGACGTGGGTCCGGCCCGGCGCGAGCGCGCCGACGTCGTCCACGAGGCCGTCCGGCCAGCGGATCTCGACCCGCGGCGTCCCCGCGGCGGCGCCGAGCCCGACGTGGAGCGTGTTCGACGACTGCGCCAGGTAGCCGCCGGCCGCGTGGACCATCCGGATCCATCGACGGGGGCCCGCGCGGACCCGCGCGATCGCCCCCACGGCGCCGCGGTTGCCCGGCGGGCCGACGAGCCGCAGGCCCAGCCAGGGCCGCGGCGGGCTCCGGTTCATGAACAACAGCGCGGGCCCGTTGAACGACGTCGCGACGAGGTCGAGGCGGCCGTCGCCGTCGAAGTCGGCGGTCGCGGCCGCGCGCAGGCTCTTCGCGGCCGGACGCCCGCCGATCGGCTCGTCCGCCACCGGCCCGCCGGGCAGGGGCTCGAGGCCCGCGGCCGCCGCGACGTCCTCGAACGTGCCGTCGCCGCGGTTCCGCAGCAGCGGCGACCGCCAGTACGCGAAGGGGTGGCCCATCCCCGAGGGGACGTAGAAGTCCTCGTCCCCGTCGGCGTCGAAGTCGCCCGCGGCCACGCCCCACGGCCACAACGTCTCGACCCCCGCGGCCTCGGAGACCTCCACGAACCGTCCCCGGCCGCGGTTGAGGTGGAGCGTGTTGCCGAAGACGACCTCCTCCGGCCGCAGCCGGCGCTCGTCCGAGACGCTCCCGGGCGACTCGGCGAACCGCCACTGCCGCAGCGTCTCGGGCTCCGACCGCGGGTCCCAGTCCGGCGTCATCCACATGTCGGAGTGCATGTCCACGGTGAAGAGGTCGAGGCGGCCGTCGCCGTCCACGTCGGCCGCCTTCGTGCCCACCGCCCCGGCGGACGTGCGCACGAGCGTCGTCGGCGTCACGTCGGTGAAGCGCCCGTGGCCGTCGTTCCCGAACATCGTCCCGCGGCCGAACATCCGCGCGACGAACACGTCGAGGTCGCCGTCGTCGTCGGCGTCGAACACCGCCGCGTCGCTGCCCCAGCCCGGGCCCGCGAGGCCCGCGTCGTCGGTCGCCTCGTCGAACACGCCGTCGCCGCGGTTCCGGTAGTAGTGGTTGAGCTCCACCGGGCTCCGCATCATCTCGGCGATCGTCTCGGGGCCCTGCCAGTACCGGCCGTCCGTCGACGGGACGGCCGTCGTCCAGCGCGCCGTGGTCACGACGAGCAGGTCGAGGTCGCCGTCGCCGTCGGCGTCGAAGAACGTCGGCAGCTGCGCGTGGGCCACGAGCGTCAGGCCCGCCGACGCCGTCGCGTCCTCGAACGTCGCGTCGCCGCGGTTGCGGAACAGGACGTTCCCGCCGCGCGTCGTGCAGACGTAGAGGTCGAGGTCGTCGTCGCCGTCCACGTCGGCGAACGCGGCCGCGACCGACACGACGTCGGCGAGCGCGACGCCGGCGCGCGCGGTGACGTCGGTGAAGCGGCCCGTGGCGTCGTTCAGGAACAGCGCGTTCCCGCCGAGCTGGTTGCAGCAGTAGACGTCGTCGTCGCCGTCGCCGTCCGCGTCGCCGACCGCCAGGCCGGCGCCGTGGTCGTAGAGGTTGATGCGGAAGTTCGCGCCCTGCTCGCCGGGCAGGAACGACCCCGCGAAGACGAGGCCGGCCGCGCGGGCCCGTTCCTCGAACCGCGGGCCGTCCGCGGTCGCCGCCGGCGCGGTGCGCGGCGGGGGCGGCTCGGCGCCGCAGGCCGCCGCCGCCAACGCGAGGCCCGCCGCGGCGTGGCTCGGCCTCGCGCTCGCGGCCTGCGGCGGCGAGCCGCCCGCGCCCCGCGCCCCGCGGGCGGCGGCCGCGAACGGCCTGCGGTTCGAGGAGCGGGCCCGCGCCGCCGGGCTCGTCTTCGACGGGTCGTTCC
>JAEUHO010000192.1 GCA_016795345.1 Planctomycetia bacterium
GGCGGCCAGCGGCGGCGGCGCGTCGCCGGCGGCCAGCGGGCCTCGCGGTCCCGAACCCGGACCTCGCCCCGTGTCGTCCGTCGGCCCGTCCCCGCGGCCGCGCAAGAAGAGGAACGCGGCCCCGCACGCGGCCAGCACGGCGACGGCGAGGAGAGCGCGCGGGGACCCCATCCCGGGAGTCTACGCGGACGGCCCGGTGAGGGCTTGTCACGAAACCCGCGGGTCGATTTCGGCCGGCGGCGGGGCGCGCCGCGCGGCGGCACACCACGGCAGCGGGTCAGGGACCCGCGATACTCGTCGTTCCTTGCGCTACGCGCCCCGACGCACGGCCTCGGATCGGACCCTCTGGTTTCGTGACGGCGCCTACGTGCGCGCGACGAAGGCCTCGGCGGGGTAGGGCGTCGCGCGCGCGCGCGTGCGACCCGCGAGCGCCGCGCGGAGGAGGCGGTCCTCGGCGACGAGCGCGTCGGGGGGCATCGACGCGCGGAGCGGCGAGAGGTAGACGAGGTCCTTCGCGTCGAGCGGCATCGCCGCGAGCGTGGCGACGGTCGCGTCGCGGTGGGCCTCCGCGCGCGCGGGCCCCCCGAGGCCCAGGAGCACGGTGACGGCCACCTTGAGCCCCGCGGCCTTCATCGCGGCGACGTCGGCGACGAACCGGTCGAGGTCCGCGCGTTTGCCGACCTCGGCGCGCAGCGGCGCGAGGCCCGTCTCGAGGCCGACGGTCACGTCGCCGAGGCCCGCGGTGCGCAGCGCGGTCCACCGCGCTGCGTCGCGGCGCGGCGCGTGGTCCGGGTCGAGGAACGCGGCGACGCCGCGGGCCCGCGGCCCGAACGCGGCGGCGACGTCGGCGAGGCGCCGCAGGAGCACCGCGTCGGGGATGGAGGCCGCCGACGCGCTGCCGAGGAACACGCCGTCCACGGCGTCGAGCGCGCGGCCGAAGTGCGCGCGGACGGCGTCGAGGTGCGCGCGGAAGGCGGCGTCGTCGAGCACCTCGAAGGGGCGGTCCTTGTAGAATGCGCAGAAGGTGCAACCGCCGTTGGGGCAACCGCGCGCCGGGTCCACGACGACGTCGCGGTAGCGGTGCGGCGGCAGGATCGGGATGCCCTCGGGGTAGAGCGCCGCCGCGCGACGGGCCTCGTCGGCGAACCACGCCGCGCCGCGGCCGGCCGCCGCGCGCAGCAGCGCGAGCGCGTGCGCGCGGTCCCCCACGAGGTCCACGGGATCCCCGCGCTCGATCGCCGCGGCGAACTCGGCCGCGGCGCGCGCGGCGAGATCGTGGACGGCGTCGGCGTCGGCGGGCGGGAGCGCCTCGTCGCCGCCGGGGCGACGCAGGTGCACGCGGCCGTCCACCGCGCGGCGGAGCACGCCCCCGCCGCGGTGGAGCGTCGTCCAGCGTCCCTCGGCGTCGCAGCGCAGCGCGGCGCCGTCGGCCGCGCGCTCGACGACGACGCCGTGCCGGTCGCCGCGCACGTGGAGGGTCGCGGGGGCTCCCGCGCGCGGCGCCGGGTCGGACGGACCGGGCGAGGTCACGCGCGCGACGGCGGCGAGGCGCGGTAGCGGTCGACGGACGCGGCGATGCGCGCGCGGGCGACGGCCGCCGGCTCCCACGCGAGGGTCTCGACGCGGGCGCCCTCGAGGTCCTTGTAGACCCGGAAGAAGTGCTCGATCTCCTTGAGCACGTGGGGCGAGACGTCGTCGAGGTCGTGGACGTGGGCGAACGTGGGGTCCTTCGCGACGACCGCGAGCGCCTTGTCGTCGGGCTCGCCGCGGTCCTTCATGCGGAACAGGCCCACGGGACGCACGTCGACGAGGCAACCGGTGAAGGTCGGCTGGTTCGACAGGATCACGACGTCGAACGGGTCGCCGTCGTCGTACACCGTGCGGGGCACGAACCCGTAGTCGCCCGGGTAGTGCATGGGCGAGTAGAGGACTCGGTCGAGGTAGAAGAGCCCGCTCGCCTTGTCGATCTCGTACTTGTTGCGCGAGCCCTTGGGGATCTCCACGACGACGCGCACGACGTCGGGGCACTTCGCGCCGGGGTCCAGGTCGTGCCAGGGGTGCATCGGGGCCTCCGGCGCGGATTGTCGCCGACGC
>JAEUHO010000251.1 GCA_016795345.1 Planctomycetia bacterium
CGAGCGGCGGCTTGTCCATGAACCGCATGCCGTGCTCGCGCGGCGTGAGGTAGTCGCCCGACCGCGTCATGTCGAGGGCGACGGTGCCGTACCGGCCCTCGTCGGCGTCCCAGAGGTCGCGGACGCCGGCGAACGCGACGAGGAGCGCGAACGCGAGCAGGAACGCGGCGGCCGCGTCGCGCGGACGCGCCGGCGGGGGCGACGGGGGCGGCCGCATGGGGGGCGGCGCGGCGGGGGCGGGGTCGGGCGGCACGGGCATGGGATCATCCCGTGGGACCGGGCGACGGCGAAGCGCCGACGCCCCGGGCCGGCCCGGGCGAGTGGCGGAACGGCAGACGCGGGGGTCTTAAAAGCCCCTGGGCCTCACGGCCCGGTTGAGGGTTCGAGTCCCTCCTCGCCCATCGGTCGGCCCCGGCCGGCGCGCCGCGCGCGCGGATCGGCCTCGGCGCCGATGAAGCCCCCGCCGGGTCGCGGGTAGGATCGGGCCATGAAGATCCACATCCGCTACTGCTCGGTTTGAGGCTACGAGTCGACGGCCGTCGGTCTGGCGGCCTTCCTGCTCGAGGAGCTGAAGCAGAAGGTCCGGGTCCTCGAGCTCGAACCTTCCGGCGGCGGCGCGTTCGAGGTGCACGTGGACGGGCGCGAGGTCTGGAGCAAGCTGAAGACGGGCGAGTTCCCCGAGCCGTCGGCGATCCTCGCGATGCTGACGGACCGGGGGCGGTGACGGAGCGGGGCTGACCGGCGCGGGGGCCTGAAGAGGCCGCTCGCGTCCGAACGGGAGGGAGCGCGCGTCGTGGGCCTGATCGTGCAAGCCAGCCGCGAGATCCTCCATCGCAACCCGTTCCCCGCGGGCGACCCGCGGCACGCCGCCGCGGGCGACGAGATCCTCGAGGCCCTGCTGCTCGGGACCGACGCCGAGGGGTTCGCCGGCGACCGCGTCCTCATGCTGCGCGCGCGGGCGTGGCTCGCCGACACCGAGGGCTTCGGCGCCCCGACCGTGGGCGAGGCCTACCGCCTGCGCAGCGCGGACCGCGTCGAGGTGCTGTTCCTGCGCTCCGTCGGCAACCCGCGCGCCGTCCCCGGGTTGCCGGGGCGGTACGACGTCGGCCTCGCCCACGCCGTCGAGGTGACGCGCCGCGACGAGCTCGCCTTCCGCACGTCGCCCTGCTGGCGGCGCGCCGGTGGCCGCGGCTGGCTGCTCTTCGACCCGGGGGACGGCCCGCCGGTCGCGCGGAGCGCGGGGCGCGACGCGTTGGAGGCGGCCCAGCGCGCCTCGCTCGCCGCCGGGCTCGCGCTCGACGCGGAGGCCCGGGCCGCGATCGCCGGCACTGGCGCCGCGCGGGTGGACGTGCCGCTCGCCCTGCGCGCGACGTCGCTCCCGCGTTCGGTCCGCGACCGCGCGGCCGCGCCGCTGGCCGCGACGGCGGCCCTCGCGGACGTCGTCGTCGCGCTCGGCGACGTCGCCGGCTCGTGCGACCGCGAGGAGGGCGAGACGTACGCGCGCGCCGCGGGACGCCTCGTCCAGCGCGCGGCGACGCTCGCCGAGGTGGCGGCGCCGCCGGGGCCCGCATGACGCTGGCGTGCCCGGAGTGCGGCGCGCCGGCCCCCCGCGGCGCCGTCGCGGGTCGGGCCTACGCCTGTCCCGGCTGCGGGAACCCGGTCCTGCCCACCGAACGCGAGGCCCGGGCGCCCGCGGCGGCGGCCGCGCCGCCGCCCGTCGAGTCGGGCCGTCGGCGACGCACCGTGGGCCTCGCGTTGGCGGCGTTCTTCGTGCTCGGGGCCGCGTACGTCGGCGTCTACGAGCTGCTCACGGCCGAGTCGAAACGGGAGCTGGCCGAACTCGAACGGATCCACGGCGCCGACGTCGTGACCGCGCCCCCGCCGGGCGCGCGGCCCGCCGCCGACGACCCCGCGGCCCTGCGGGCGTGGAACGCGACGCGCGACCGGTACGAGGTGCGGACGCGCCACGAGACGCTCACGAGCCGGACGGGGTGGTTCTTCCGCGGCATGCTCGCGGCGTTCGCCGCGCAGACGCTCCTCACGGCCTGGCTCGCGGTGAAGGCGCTGCGGGCGCCGTCGCCGCGGCGCTGAGCGAATCTTCGGGGGGGCGGGCCCCGAAACCGAGCGAGGGCGGACTCTTCACCGCCCTTGCGGCCGCGCACCCGTCGTCGCGTCCCATGCTCGCGTCATGCACGCGGGGCCGGCGCGTTCCGGGCGCGATCGCGGCGCGACCCGCGTTGCCCCAGGCCGCCGCGCCCCAACCCGCGTCGCGGGCGAGCCGTCAGGAGGCCGCGGACGCCGCGCGCCGGACGCCTTCGGGGACCGTCAGCGTCACGCCTTCCTTGGCGGGCACGCTGCCGGGCTTGCACTCCCAGAGGAAGTCCACGACCGTCGTCGTCACCGCGTCCTGGAGGTTGACCCAGAAGCGGCGGCGGGCATCGACGTCGTAGAAGCGGGCCTGGCCGTGGTTCTGCGGCCCCGCGTGCGGCCAGATCGCGACCTTCACCTTCGCCGTCTCGTGGCGGTTGCCCGAGAGGTCGATGTAGCTCGAGGTCTCGACCTCCAGCCACAACGGCCCGCCGAGCCCCTCGAGGAGCGCGCGTTCCTTGCCCTCCGGGGCGATGATCCACCGGAGGTAGAAGTTGTGGACGTCGTGGGTGGGCATCAGGTCGATGCGCATCCCGGCATCCTCACGCGCCGACCGCGTCCGATCAACGAATCCACGGGCCGCTCGCGCGGCGGGCCGGGCCTCGCGGTCGCGCGCCGGGCCTCGCCGTCCCGGAGGGGCTCCCGTCCCCGGAACGGCGCGCGGTCCCGGGAGGGATCACCGCCCCGCCCGTGCCCGGGTCCGCCCGCGGATCGGGCGGCGAGCCGCCGGCCGCGGCGCGGCTACTCGCAGCCGTTCGTCGCGTCGGGGCGGAGGGCCTTGCGCTTGTCCATCGTCGCCTTGCGCGCGGCCTGGCGCGCCGGGTCGTCGAGCTCCTTGACGATCTCGGCGAGCTTCGCCTCGTCGGGGGCGACGAGCTGGTAGATCTGCCGGAGGAGGAGCAGCGGGCCCGCGCACCACGGGTCGAGCTCGCGCGCCTTCTCGAGGCAGGTGCGCGCCTCCTTCGCGTCCACGAGGGTCTCGTCCTCGCTCTGGAGGAGCAGGCGGCCGAGGTAGTACCAGCCCCGCGGGTCCTGCGGGACCCGGGCGACGTAGGCCCGCAGCTGCTTGAGGCCGGCGGCCTCGCGGCCGGCGTGGTCGAGCGAGACGCCGTAGCGCATCTGCGCGTCGGCGACGGAGTCCGCCTCGCGGGGGTCGATGGCGCCCGGCTGCTGCACCACCTTCAGGAAGCGCTCCCACTCGGCGAAGGCGTCGTCGTACTTGTGCTGGTCGGCGAGCACGCTCGCGAGCCCGTAGTGGACGACGGCGTCGCCGGGGAAGGCGGTCGCGAGCGCGCGGAACTCGGCCTCGGACTCCTGCCAGCGGTCGGCGACGCGGTAGACCTGCGCGAGGTTGCGCCGGGCGATGGGCTCGCGGCTGTCGCCCGCGACGAGGGCGACGGCGAGGCGCGCCTGGCTGACGGCCGCGACGAGGTTGGCCTGGCGGGCGTTGTCGGACTCGGGGCGCGCGTGCAGCAGCTGCGCGGTGTACGCGATGCGGCAGTGGAACTCGAGCGAGCGCACCGCCACGGGCATGAAGTCGGGGCTGCGGTTCTTGAGCAGGTCGAGGACGCGCAGCGCCTCGGCGACGTTGCTGCCGAAGGTCGCGTGGAGGAGCGCGCGCGAGTAGAGGACGCGCGGGTCGCGGCCGTTCTGGGGCCGGCCGATGACGGTCTCGAGCGCGGCGAACGACGCGCGGGCGCGGTCCTCCGCGCGGGCGACGACGAGCGCCAGGGTGCGGTGGAACACCCAGTCCGGGTTCTCGGGGTCGAGGCGGATCGAGCGGGCGAGCAGGTCCGCCGCGTCGATCGCGAGGGACGCGTCGCCCGACTTCTCGGCCTGGGCGAGCATCGCGAGCGCGCGATCCGCGAGGGCCTGCGCGTCGGCCGGGTCGCGACCGACGCAGGGACGGGGCAGCGTCGCCAGCACGACGAGGAACCCGGCGCAGAGCGCGGCGACGAGGCGAGCGGCGCCGCGGCGGAGAGGACGGACAGGGGCCATGGACGGAGTCTCCCCGACGCCGGTGGGGGATCCAACGGGGGACAGGCGATCCCGATTCCGTCGGCGGTCCACCGGGGCGGATTGAACCACTCCCGCCGCGGCGTGGGGCGGGGTCGGGGGCCGAAGGGCCGGATGCGACCCCCGGTCCGGGGGCCCCGGGGGGGGCCTCCGCCGGCGCCGAGGGCCCCGCGAGGGGACGATCGGCCTGCCGCGAGGGGTGCTGTGGGGTGTAGCAAGACCGCACGGTTCGGCGCCTGGGGGGGTGGGGGTCCCCGGGGATGGCCCAAAGTCGTTGAGCAGAATGGACTTAGGTCGTTACGGAATTGGGACGCGGTGGCATGACGATTGCGGATCCCTCGCCCGGAGCGGGACGTCCCGTTCCCGGACCGCCCGCGCAGCCAAAAGGCCAAGTCTCGACAGGTCGGGGTCGCGATTCGCGCCTTTTGCTTGCGCCGCCGGACGCACCTTCCTATAAATCCGCAGCGATCTTGGGCCTACCCGGCCTGCAGAGGAGTCTCCTCGATGTCTGAGCGCCTCAGGTTCGTCTCGTCGGCCGTCGCCCTGGCCGCCCTCTCGGCGTTTGCGACGGCATGCGGTGGCGGCGTCGGTGGATCGAGCCCGGGGGAGAACGTTCCCCACCCGCTCGTCCGCCAGTTCTCGCCGACCATGAGCCCGATCGACCTGAACAGCGGGATCGCGAACCCGACGTTCACGGACGGGAACCTCCTCATCTCGACCGATCCGGCCTACCCCGGCAAGATCGTCATCTTCTTCAACTCGGGCACGCAGATCGACCCGCGCACGGTGTTCCTCGCCGGCGACCCGTCGAGCCCGCTCGACCCGAGCTCGATCCAGATCCTCCGGTTCATCCCCGGCACGGGCAACGTGCCGCTCGCGGCCGCGCCGAACGGCATCCAGGTCCTCGACGACCGGATCGTCTTCACGCCCGCGACGCTGCCGATGGCCGACGGCCAGTACTCGATCGGCGTCTTCGCGAACCTGAAGAGCGTCGAGGGCGACTCGGTCGACAAGGCCCCGGTGTTCCACTCGTTCACCGTCGGCAACTCCGACACGATCTCCCCCGAGGTCGTGACGACGTCGCCGGTCAACAACGCCAGCGGCGTCGGCGCCGGCGTCCCGCCGCCCACGCCCCCCGCGGGCACGCAGGGCGTGGCGGACGTGCGCGGCGCGATCTTCGGGCCCACGAGCCCGGACATCATCATCCGCTTCAACGAGTCGATCGCGGCCGCGACGGTCTCGCCGAACACGGTCAGCGTCGTGGACGCCGGTGCGTTCGTCCCCGGCGGCGGCGCGCCGCCCGCGGTGCCGTTCGCCCCGGGCTTCCCGAAGCTCAAGAGCGAGCTCGACTCCTCGAGCCTCCCGTCGAACGGCTTCGAGGTCGTCTGGCGCGCGGACCCGCAGACGGGCGGCCTGCCGTTCGGCACCACCGTCCAGGTGACGGCCGTCGGCAGCGACGGCGGCGTGAACGCGTCGCCGCTCACCGACCGCTCCGGGAACCCGCTCGCGAACTCCTTCACCTTCCAGTTCCAGACGGTCGCCCCGCCGGCGCTGCCCGAGAACCCGGAGCCGGAGTACGCGATCTACTGGTCGGCGTCGGACCGCTTCGGCGTGCTCGACACGGTCAACCAGCGTGAGATCGCGCTGACGTTCCTCGGCCTCCAGACCACCGCGATCAACCGCAACAGCATCCCGGCCAACACGGACAAGATCGCGACGAAGAAGACCCTCGGGCTCAACTTCGACCCGAACGAGATCTCGGTGGACGCCCGCACGAACGGCGCGTCGTGCCACACGTTCTGCTACGTGCAGTCGTTCCAGTCCGGCCAGGTCGTGATCATCAACACGCGCAACTCGCTGCCCGTGGCCCTGATCAACACCCCGAGCCCGGGCGGCCTGTCGAACCAGACCGGCGGCGGCCAGGCGGCCAACGTGCTGCTCGTGACGAACTCGTCGGCCAACACGTTCACGGTCTTCGACCTGAACAACATCAACCCCGGTCTCCAGTTCCTGACCGGCTCGATCTTCATCAACCAGGTCAGCCCGACCGGCAACACGCCCCGCTCGATCGCGATCTCGGCCCCGTCCTCGGGCGCCTACAACCGCGAGTTCCTGTCGGGCGGCCCCGGCATCCCGCTGATCATGTACTGCGACTTCACCGACGGCGTCGCCAACACGGCGAACCTCGGCAGCACGGAGCCGATCAAGCAGTTCGCGCTCGGCACCGGTTCGTCGCCGAACGACGTCTCGATGACGCCGTGCTTCGGCCTGAACCCGATCCTGTTCGGCGCGATCTCCGAGGGCGGTCTCCCCGGCGACGGCAAGGTGACGTACTACATCGCCGGCCCCGGCTGCCAGACCGGCACGTCGAACGGCGCCCGTCCCGACAGCCTCGTGGGTGACCTCTCGGGCTTCGACGCCCCCGCGGGCCTCGACAACATCTTCCCGTTCAGCAACGCCGGCAACTTCTTCGCGATGGCCGAGTCCGGCTCGACGAAGAACCAGGTCGTGACGCTCACCGTGCTCGGTGGCGCCATCAACACGCCGAAGGTCAACCGCGAGTTCAAGACGGGTGCGAACCCGGTCGCGATCGCGCACCCCTCGTCGTGGTTCTCGCCCCTGGCCGCCGGCTGGATCTGCCTCATCGGCACGCCGGGCTGCCCGAACAACCCGATCGCCTTCACGCCGCCCCCGTGCTGGTACGAGAAGCAGACCGAGCAGTTCCCGCTCAACCCGGACCTGACGGGTGCCCCGTCGATCTGGATCTACGTCTGCGTCCGCGGCGCCTCGCGCATCGAGGTCATCAACTCGACGACGGGCTCCAAGGACTTCTACAGCCCGATCTCGATCCCGGGTGTGAGGAACGTCGCCGCGCCGGGCTCGATGTGATCTAGGGAGCGGAGCGGGGCGACCGAGCGTCGACCCGCGTGACAGACTCGAAGGCCCGGCGGCTCTGCCGCCGGGCCTTCTTCATTCCTCGGGTGAGGTCGCCCGGCTGGTTTCCTCGCCGCGCTGTTCCAAGCTCGCGACGACGCGGGCCGAGGCTCGACGGGCCGCGTGGTTCTCCTGTGAAGCCTCCGAGAACGGGGGAACAGACAGGTCTCGCTTGGGCGCGGCGGGAGGGGGCGTCGCTGGCGGGTTTCCTCGCCGCGCGGTTCCAAGCTCGTGACGACGCGGGCCGAGGCTCGACGCGCCGCGTGGTTCTCCTGCACAGCCTCTGTGAGCGGGGGAACGGACAGGTCTCGCTTGGGCGCGGCGGGAGGGGGCGTCGCTGGCGGAGCGGGGTGACCGAGCGTCGACGCGCACGCCCGTGCGACGGCCCGGTGGAAGGCGCCGTCGCGGACGGAGTGCAGTGAGGCACGCGAACGTCCCGAGAGAGGGACGGCGTCGCAGTCACGGCGAGCGAGGGGCGGCGGAGACGCGCGGGGACGGATCGGGGAGGGAAGCCGTGCGGTTTCGGAGGGAAACAGCCGGCGAATCACGGAACGTACGAGGGCCCCCCGGCGTCCCATCCCAGGAGCGCGGAGACCGAAGGGTCGGTAGGATGCGCACCCGGGAGGTGTCCGGATGGACTGGCTACCCGACGTCTACCTCATCTGCGCCCTCGTCGGCGGCACGATCCTCGTCCTGCAGACCATCATGATGCTTGTCGGCATCGGCGGCGACCACGCGGTCGGCGACGACCTCGGCGGCGACGCCGGCGACCTCGCCGGCCACGACGTCGGCCACGTCGGCGACGAACTGTCGTTCCTCAAGTGGCTGTCGCTCAAGACCATCGTCTCGAGCCTCACCTTCTTCGGCCTCGCCGGCATGGCCGCCGGGAAGGCCGGCTGGACCCCCTGGGCGGGACTCGGCGTCGCCATCGCCGCCGGCACCGCCTCCGTGATCGCCCTCGCGTTCCTGATGGCGTCCCTCGCCAAACTGCAGTCCCGCGGCAACGTGGACTTCAAGAACGCCGTCGGCCACACCGCCCGCGTCTACCTCCGCATCCCCGGGAGCCGCCGCGGCACCGGGAAGATCACCGTGGAGGTCCAGGGGCGCTCCCTGGAAGCCGCCGCGAGCACCAACGGACCCGAAATCCCCACCGGGGACCAGGTCCGCATCCTCGGCCTCGCCGCCGACGACACCTTCGACGTGACCCCCCTCGTCGGCTGACGGAGACCCCCCGCATGTTCCTTGCCGCCAACCTGATGGACGAGCCGATGACCCTGATGGTCGTCGCCGGCACGCTGATCGTGTTCGGGTTCATCGTCTTCCTGGCCAAGCGCTACAAGCGCTGCCCCTCCAACAAGATCCTCGTGATCTACGGCAAGGTGCGCGCCGGCGAGTCGGCGAAGTGCCTGCACGGCGGCGGCTCCTTCGTCTGGCCGCTGATCCAGGACTACGACTTCCTGTCGCTGGACCCGATGCAGATCGAGATCCCGCT
>JAEUHO010000257.1 GCA_016795345.1 Planctomycetia bacterium
GCCTCGCCGGTCCCCCCGCGGGCCCGGCCGTCGCGACCGTCGAAGGACGGCGCCGACGGCCGGGCCCGTTTCGTTTCCCGGCGCCGCGGGCCGGGCTCGCGCGCCGGGACGAGGGCCGCGCGCCGCCCGGGCCCTGCGCCCGCGAGAGCGGGGCCGCGCGCCCGCGCCCGCCGCCCCCCCGCCACCGCGACGGCTCCCCCACGGCGAGGGCCCCCGCCGTCGCCGCGCCGTCGGCGCGAACCCTTCGGTCCACATCCCCCTCCCGGGACCGCGCGGCCCGGCCGCCCTCGAGCCCGCGCCGGGTGGGCCGCCACGGGGCCGCCGCGAGCCGCCGCGAGCCGCCGCGAGCCGCCGCGAGCCGCCGCGAGCCGCCACTGGGCCGCAACGGGGCTCCGCCGGGCTCCGCGAGGTGCGCTGCGGCGTGCCCGGCAGACTGCCCCGGAGCGTGCCCTGGAAACGAAGCCGGCGCCGCGACCTCGGGGGGGCGGCGCCGGCGCGTCGGATCGGAGCGGGCCTCGCGGTCGGGACGGTCAGGTCCCGGCCGCGCGCGCCGCCCTGGGGTCGCGTCGCGGGGTCACTTCGTGGGTTCGAAGCCCCAGTCGAGGGTCTCGCTGAACACCTTGCCGTCGCGCTCGACCTTCACGGTGCCGGAGACCGCGACGTCCTGGCTGATCCACCGGGTCTCGACGACGCCGCGCCGGTTCCGCAGGGTCACGACGAGACAGGCGACCTCCTTGCCGTTGGCCGCCTTGATCGTCTCGCGACGGTCCTCGCCCTCGCGCTCGCCGCGGAACGTGAACTCGCGGGACCGCGGCTCGCGGCGCCGCGTGCGCGTCTCGAGGCCCTCGACGGACGTCGTGAGCTCGAGATCGGTCTCGGTGACCTCCGTCACCGTGACGGTCATCACGCGCGGGTCGCCGGCCGCCGACGCAGGCCCGCCGAGGACGCGCACCTTGAGCCACTCGCCGACCTTCGCGTCGGCGATCGGGTTCGGGAACTCGTCCGTCTTCGGCGCGTCGGCCGCCTTGGGCGCCTCCGCCGACTTCGGGGCCTCGAGCGGCTTCGGGGCCTCGACCGGCTTCGGGGCCTCGACCGGCTTCGGGGCCTCGACCGGCTTCGGGGCGTCGACCGGCTTCGCCGCGTCGGCCGGCTTCGCGGCCTCCGCCGGCTTCGGGGCCTCCACCGGCTTCGGGGCCTCGGCGGGCTTCGTGGCCTCCACGGGCTTCGGGGCCTCCACCGGCTTCGGGGCCTCGACGGGCTTCGGGGCGTCCGCGGGCTTCGAGGCGTCCACGCGCGGCGCGTCCGCCGGCTTCTCGGCGGGCTTCTCCGCCGGCTTCGCCGCGGGCTTGGCGGCCGCGAGGTCCGCCAGCGCGGTCTCGATCGCCTTCGCGAGCTGCGGGTCGCGACCGAGGCGGCGGTCCTCCGACGTCTCCGCGACCAGGAGGTCGGGCTTCACGCCGAGGTTCTCGAGGTTCTCGCCGTTCAGGCCGTACCAGCCGACGCGCGGGATGCGGAAGCGGCTGCCGTCCGACAGGGTGATGTCGTTGGTGCCGATGACGCCGCCGGCCGTCGGGACGCCGACGATCTTGCCGAGCTTGAGCTCGCGGAAGCCGTAGGGGAACACCTCGGCGTCGCTGAACGAGCGCTCGTTGATCAGCAGGACCACCGGCTTGCCCCAGTGCAGCTGCGGTTGCACCTGGCGCTCCATGCCGCGGGGCTGGAACGCGATGAAGGGCTTGGCGGACAGCGCCTGCAGCAGCTGCTGGTGGATGTTGCCGCCGCCGTTGTTGCGGACGTCGAGCACGAGGGCCTTCACCTTGCGGTTGCGCGAGGTCTCGGCGAGCTGCGCGTTGAACTTCGCGAGGCTCGGCTGGTCCATCTGCGGGATGTGGATGTAGGCCAGCTCGCCCTTCGACGCCTCCTCGACGGTCTTGCGGCACTTCTCGACCCACAGCGCGTACCGCAGCGCGTTGAGCGCACCCATGGGCACGGCCTTGAGCTTCACGGTGCGCTCGCCCGAGCCGTCGCCCTTGGCGAACGCGAGCGAGACCTCCTTGCCCGCGGTGGCGGCGAGGACCTTGTCGAGGTCGGTCTTCTCGCGCAGGGCGGTGCCGGCGACGGCCTTCACGACGTCGCCGACGCGCAGCCCGGCCTCGTCGGCGGGGCCGCGGGGCTGGACGAACGTGATCTTCCGGCCGCCGTCGGTCTCCGTGGCGGGGGCGAGCTCGAGGCCGAGGAAGCCCGTGGCCGGGCCGCGCGGGCCGGCGTCCTCCTCGTCGTCGCGGCCGCCGTAGATGCCGAGGTGGCTGGCGTTCAGCTCGCCGAGCATCTGGGAGACGACGTTGTAGAACTCGTCCTTGATCTCGGCGTCCACCGCCAGCGGGCGGTACTTCTCGCGCAGGGCGTCCCACTTCACGCCGTGCATCTTGGGGTCGTAGAAGCCCGTCTTGAGCTTCTCCCAGCACTCGTCGAACAGGTCGCCGAACTCGCGGCGGCGGTCCACCGGCACGCGGCCGAGGAACGCGACGCGCTCGCCGACCTCGATGGACTGCGGCGCGCGCACGCGGAAGATGCCCTGCTCGCCGTCGCGCTCGGCGGTGAAGTAGACCCAGTCGCCGCGGGGGCTCCACGACGCGGCGGAGCCGTCGCGCGAGATCTGGATGGCGGGGCCGCCCGAGGTCTTCACGGCCCAGATGCCGCCGGACTGGCCGCTCGCCTGGTCCACCTCCTCGTACGCGATCATGGTGCCGTCGGGGCTGAACGACGGGACCTGGAAGAAGCCCGCGCCGGACGTGACGCGCCGGGCCTGGCCGTCGTTGCCCGAGGCCGGGAGGACCCAGATCGCCTGGGAGCCGCTGCGGCCCGAGTCGAACGCGATCCACTGGCCGTCGGCCGAGAAACACGCGTCGTCGTCGTCCTTCGGGTCGCGGGTGAGCTGGCGCTCCTCGCCGGACTCGAGGTCGCGGAGCATGAGGTCCTTGTTGCCGGTGCGCTGCGACGTGTAGACGACGCGGCGGCCGTCCGGCGCCCACGACGCGAAGGCCTCGTCGGCCTTGTCGTCGGTGACGGGCTTGCTCTCGCGCGTCGCGAAGTCGTAGACGAACACGTCCTCGTTGCCCCGGGCGTCCGAGTGGTAGAGGAGGCGGCGGCCGTCGGGGCTCCACCGCGGCCAGTCGTCGGTGGCCGGGCCGCTGGTGATGCGCTCCGCCTCGCCGCCGCCGGCGGGCAGCACCCAGAGGTCGCCGCGAACCGCCACGGCGAGCCGGGTGCCGTCCGGGCTGACGGTGACGTGCTCGGCGCCGTCGGTGACGGTGCGGAGGTCGAAGCCGCTGTTGCGGACGTCGCTCTCGACGGTGACGGGGAGGACGACGGGCTTCGCGTCGGCGACGGTCAGGTCCACGGTGTGGAGCCGGCCGTCCTTCTCGAACGCGAGCGTCTTGCGGTCCCAGGCGAGGGTGGCCCGGCGGGCGTTGTCGTCGGTCCAGCCGCTGACGGGCTTCTGCTCGCCGCCGGCGAGCGGCAGCGCGACGACGTTGTAGACGCCCTTCACCTCGGCGAGGCACCACACCGTGGCGCCGTCCGCGGAGACGGACGGGTTCATCTCGTTCCACGGCGTGTCGGTGAGCCGGCGCGGGAGGGCCCCGGTGACGTCGGTGACGTACAGGTCGTAGTTGGCCGACCCGCGGTAGTCGTCCTGGAAGACGGTGTTGAAGCCGCGGGCGTAGACGATGGTCTTGCCGTCCGGGGCGTAGGAGGCGTCGCGCCCGCCGTCGTGGGTGATCCGGCGCGGGGTGCCGCCCTCGACGTCGATCTCGTAGACGTCGAAGCCGTACTCGCTGGGGTCGCGGCTGGCGGACAGCAGGAGCCGCTTCCCGTCGGGCGACCAGTCCGTGGCGATCTCGGGGCCGCTGTGGAACGTCACCTGGCGCGGCTCGCCGCCGTCGATCGACATGACGTAGACGTCGTAGCCGCCGCTGCGCTTCGACGAGAACGCGATCCACTTCCCGTCGGGGCTGACGCGGGGCTTGGTGTCCTGCGCCTCGTGGATGGTCAGGCGGGTGGCCGCCCCCCCGGCGGTGGGCGCGCGCCAGATGTCGCCGCGCCACGCGAAGACGACGGTCTTGCCGTCGGGCGTGAGGGTGGGGAAGCGCAGGCCGCGGGTGGGCTTGCCATCGGCGGCGAGCGCCGGCGTCGCGAGCGCGGCCACGACGGCGGCCGCGGCGACGAGACGGGGGATCAGTCGCATGAGTCCTCGGGAGTCGCCCGCGAAGGCGGGACGGGAAGGGGGCCAAGGTAGCACGTCGCAGGAGGCCTTCCGGGCCACGCCGCGACCGTCCGGCCCCCCTGTTCCGTGCCCGTTCGCCTCCCCGGCACCCCCGCGACCGTTCCTCGAGGGTCCCTCCCCCGACACCCCACGTCACTCCCGCGACCCGCCTCTGCGGTTGGCTGGCGCGGGGGACTACCCCAACGTCGCGCCCCACGTCGCTCCCGCCGTTCGCCTCTGCGGTTGGCTGGCGAGGGGGACTTCCCTGACGACACGGCCCGCACTGCTCGCGCGACCCGCCTCTGCGGTTGGCTGGCGAGGGGGACTTCCCTGACGACACGGCCGCGAGTCGCGACGGCCCGCGGGAGGCGCGCCGAGCGAGGCTAGGGCTGCACCGCGTCCTGCGAGCGAGGCGCCCGAGGAGGAGGAGCGCCAGCAGGCGCGACGACGAGGAGGGGACCGAGGGCCGCTTGGGGCCCGAGGGACGCCGAACCCCGGGCCGCCGCGAGCGCGGCCGTCCGCTCCTGAGCAGATCTCGCCCTACCCACCCCGCGATGCCCCCCGCGACGAATCCCGCAGGGGCTAATCGTCGGCCGTCGCCCTCGCCTTCGAGATGGACTTCAAAAACTCATCATTGCTCGCCGTCTTCTCGATCCTCTCGACGAGAAGCTGGAGCGCCTCGACGGGGTGAACTTTGTTGAGGACGCGGCGGAGGACGTAGAGCTTCTCGAGGGTGGAGGGCGGGAGGAGCTTCTCCTCCTTGCGGGTGCCGGACTTGTTGACGTCGATGGCGGGCCAGATGCGCTGCTCGGCCGCGTTGCGGTCGAGGACGAGCTCCATGTTGCCCGTGCCCTTGAACTCCTCGAAGATCAGCTGGTCCATCTTGGACCCCGTGTCGATCAGCGCCGTGGCGATGATCGTCAGCGAGCCGCCGTGCTCGACGTTGCGCGCGCCGGCGAAGAACGCCTTCGGGCGCTCGAGGCTGCGCGAGTCCATGCCGCCCGACAGCGTGCGACCGCCGCCGCGCTGCAGCAGGTTGTAGGCGCGGCCGAGGCGCGTCAGCGAGTCCATCAGGATCACGACGTCGTGGCCCGTCTCGACGAGCCGCTTCGCCTTCTTGAGGACGACCTCGGTCAGGCGGGCGTGGCTCTCGGGCGGCCGGTCGTTCGTCGAGACCGCGACCTCGCCGGAGACGGCGCGGGTCATGGCCGTGGCCTCCTCGGGCCGCTCGTCGACGAGCAGCACGAGCAGGTACACGTCCGGGTGGTTGCGCATGATCGCCTGGGCGATCTTCTGCAGGATGATCGTCTTGCCGGCGCGCGGCGGCGACGTGATCAACGAGCGCTGCCCGAAGCCGATCGGGCACATCAGGTCGATGATGCGCGCCGTCGTGTCGTTGGCGCCGCCCGTCAGGTCGATCTTGCGGTCCGGGTCCACGACCGTGAGCGTGTCCCAGGCGCCGGCGTTGCGGTACAGGTGCGGGGCGATGCCGCCGAGCGACCGCACGCCGAGCAGCTGCGGGTTCTGGCCCGGGCGCTTGGGCGGGCCGATCTCGCCGTCGACGATCACGCCGTCGCGCATGCCGTACTGGCGCACGAGCTGCACCGGGACGTACGCGTCGTCGGGCGTCGGGTAGTACCCGTTCGCGGGGCTGCGCAGGAAGCCGTGCCCCTCGCGCATCAGCTCCAGCACCGGCAGCTTGTAGAGCTCGGCCGTCGTCGGCTTGACGAACGGCGTCTCGGGGACCGGCGGCGTGTCCTCGGGCGCGCGCGGCGGCGCGCCCCACGGCGGCGCCGCGTTCGGGTCGCCGTCGAACGACGGGGCCGGGCCGAAGCCGTCGGCCTCCATGGGCATCCCGCCGTACCCGTTCCCGCCGCCACCGCCGCCGTACCCGCCGCCGCCCCCACCGCCGCCGAACCCGCGGCCGCGATTGCGCCCGCCGCGACGGCGACGACGTCGCCCGCGCCCACCGCCACCACCACCACCGCCCCCCATGGGCATGGACGAGCCGCCGGGCATGTCGTTCATCGGAAACCTGCTCCCAAGGCCCCCAGGGGCCCAGACCTCCCGCGGCGAGACCGCCGGGACGGACGCGGACGGAACGCCGT
Source organism: Planctomycetia bacterium (assembly GCA_016795345.1). Classification (GTDB taxonomy): domain Bacteria; phylum Planctomycetota; class PLA2; order PLA2; family JAEUHO01; genus JAEUHO01. Next base: position 6,373 of record JAEUHO010000257.1, read on the forward strand.
CGCGCGGAACGCCGCCAGGGCCCCGGATCCGGGGGGGGTCGAACATCACGAAGAGAGAGATGGAGGGCTTCCGCGTCGGACCGTTCGGCCCGGACTGCCGGTGACCACGCCACCCCGATGGACGCGGGCCCACGCGAGCCCGTCGGAAACGGGCGACACCGCGCTGGTACCCCCCGGGTCGAACGCCCCGCTCCCCGCTGGCTCGCCCCCCGCCGTCCGGGCTCGTTCCGAGCCCACACGCCGAGGAGCCGACGCATCGCGGGGCCGACGGTCCAACCGTCGCCCACGCCGAGCGCCACCACCGGATCATCGCCGGAGTCGCATCGAACGGGTCGGACCCCGCGCCGTCCCAGGAACCCTGCGCTGCGCGATCGCGAGCGGCGGGGCGTCCCGGACGGGCTACGGAGCCTCTTCGTCCACCGGGGGAAAGCCTAGCCGCTCCCGCGGGTGACGCAAGGAACATCTGCCCGCATCCCCCTCCCGGGACCGCGAGGCCCGCCGGCCGCCGGGCCTCGCGTCCCGGACCCTCGACCGCCCCCCGCGGACCGACGGCGGGGCGGAAGTTGGTGCCCCCGCCGAACGGGATACCCTCGGCCCCCCACGCGTCGGCCCGTCGGCCGCGCGTCCCGGAGCGTCGCATGGACTTTCGCGTCGAAGAGATCGCCCCCTGCCGCAAGAAGGTCACCGTCACGGTCCCGGCCGAGCGCGTGAGGTCGGAGTTCGACGCCCAGTTCGGGGAGATCAACGAGAAGATCTCCCTCCCCGGGTTCCGGCCGGGCAAGGCGCCGCGCAAGCTGCTCGAGTCGCGGTTCGGCCCCCACGTCCGCGACGAGGTGAAGGGCAAGCTGGTCGAGGCCGGCTTCAAGCAGGCCGTCGAGGAGAAGAAGGTGACGCCGCTCGGGCGGCCCACGCTCGCCGAGAACGAGGTCGTCGTGGACCCGGCGAAGGCGTTCGAGTTCGCCTTCGAGGTGACGACGCGGCCGGAGTTCGAGCTGCCGACGTGGAAGGGCCTCGAGGTGAAGGTGCCCCTCGTCGAGGTGACCGACGCCGACGTCGAGAGCGGCATCGAGACGCTGCGGATGCAGCAGGGCACGCTCGAGGCGACCACGGAGCCGCTGGTGCTCGGCGACGTCGCGCTGGTGGACTGGCAGGTGCTGGTGGACGGCGTCGAGGCGCACCGCGAGGAGGGGGCGTACTACCGCCTCGGCCGCGGCGTGCTCGAGGGCGTGCTCCTCGAGGGCGCCGACGCGGCGCTCGCGGGCGGCAAGGCCGGCACGACGGTCACGGTCCGCGGCCGCGCCGCCCCGGACGACCCGCGCGCCGCGCTGGCGGGCAAGGAGTTCGACGTCCGCCTCGAGGTGAAGGACGCCAAGCGGTTCGTCCCGGCCCCGCTCGACGAGGCCTTCCTCAAGCGCCACGACTTCGACGACGTGGACGAGCTGCGCCGCGACGTGCGCCGCCGCATCCTGCGCGCGAAGGAGCGCGAGCGCGACCGCCTGGCCGAGGAGCGCCTGACGGACGGGCTGGTGGGCCAGGTCTCGATCACGCTGCCGGCGGAGCTCGTCGAGGGCGCGGTCGGCGGCTGGGCCGAGCGCAAGCGCATCGAGGCGCAGGAGGCCGGCCGCGCCGAGGAGGAGCTGACGGCGGAGCTGGCCGCCGACGAGGCGAAGGTGCGGGCGCAGGTCGAGACCGACCTCCGCCGGCACTTCGTGCTCGACCGGATCGCCGAGGCCGAGGGGCTGTCGGTGAGCGAGCAGGAGCTCGTCGGCGCCGTCGAGCAGATGGCGCGCGAGTCGGGCCGCTCGGCGGGCGAGGTCGTGCAGCACTTCCAGGAGGACCCGGCCCGGCTGTCCGAGCTGAAGACCCACCTGCTGCACGGCAAGGCGCGCGAGGCCCTGCGGCGCGCCGCGACGCTCGTCGAGGAGGCGGCCCCGGCGCCGGCGGCGGAGCCGGCGGCGAAGACGACCCCCAAGAAGGGCAAGTAGCATCCGGTCCCCGGCACGGAGCCACGCCATGGACGCCTCGAGCTTCACGCCCCCCGCGGGCTTCTCCACCCAGCCCTCCGCGGGCGACCTGTCGGTGCCGAGCCGCGAGCTCGAGGGCGCCGCGCGCGCCGAGTACTACATCCCGGTCGTCGTCGAGCGGACGGGCCGCGGCGAGCGGTCGTGGGACATCTACAGCCGGCTCCTCGAGGACCGGATCATCTTCATCGGCTCGCCCATCGGCGACGGGCTGGCGAACGCCGTGATCGCGCAGCTGCTCTACCTGCAGAAGGCCGACAAGGCGCGCGACATCCACGTGTACGTGAACAGCCCGGGCGGCAGCGTGTCCGCGGGCCTCGCGATCTACGACACGATGCAGTACGTCTCCTGCCCGGTGGAGACCGTCTGCGTCGGCATGGCGGCCAGCATGGCCGCGATCCTGCTGTCGGCGGGCAGCCCGGGGAAGCGGTTCGCGCTCCCCCACGCGCGGATCATGATGCACCAGCCCTGGGGCGGGGTGCAGGGCACGGCGGCGGACGTCGCCATCGAGGCCGAAGAGATCCTCGAGATGAAGAACCAGCTGACGAAGATCGTCGCGAAGCACACGGGCCGCACGATCGAGCAGGTGGACCGCGAGACCGACCGCAACAAGTACATGTCGGCGGCCCAGGCCCGCGAGTGGGGCGTCATCGACGAGGTCGTCGAGTCGCTGAAGCCCAAGGTCGCGCCGAAGCCCGGCGACGCCGAGCGCCCGTCGATCCTGCGGTAGCCGCGCGTCCGGCCCGGACCGCCGCGGTCCGGCCACCCCGGCGAGCGGGAGTCCGCCCGGCGCGGCTCGCGCCGGGGTAGACTTCAGGGCTGTCCCCCCGGGCCCGCGCCCCGCGGCCCCCCGGGCGGACGCCGTTCCCGACCGAGTTGGGCAGCGAGGGTCCATGACGACGCCCCGACGCAGCGTGGAGAAGTGCACCTTCTGCGGCAAGAGCCGCCACGCGGTGGACTCCCTGATCGCCGGCCCGCCCGGGATCTACATCTGCAACGAGTGCGTCGAGCTCTGCAACACGATCCTCCTAGAAGAGCTCAAGCGCGGCGGGCGGGCGCCGAAGTCGAAGGCCCCGGCCGGCGCCGCGGCGGGCGCGGGCGCGTCCGTCGGGGCGGGCGCCGAGGCGCGCGCGGCGGGCGCCGCGGCCGCGGCGGGCGGCGGCGTGACGGTGCAGGTGAAGGCGCCGCGCGAGATCCACCAGTTCCTCGACCAGTACGTCGTCGGCCAGGACCGCGCGAAGAAGATCCTCTCGGTCGCCGTCTACAACCACTACCGCCGCATCCTCGCGGGCCCCACGAGCGACGTCGAGCTCGACAAGAGCAACATCCTGCTCGTCGGCCCCACCGGCAGCGGCAAGACGCTGCTCGCGCGCACCCTCGCGCGCATGCTCGACGTGCCGTTCGCCATCGCGGACGCGACCACGCTGACCGAGGCCGGCTACGTCGGCGAGGACGTCGAGAACATCCTCCTGAAGCTGCTGCAGGCCGCCGACTACAACCGCGCGCGCGCCGAGGTCGGCATCGTCTACATCGACGAGATCGACAAGATCAACCGCACGACGAACAACCCGTCCATCACGCGCGACGTGTCGGGCGAGGGCGTGCAGCAGGCGCTGCTCAAGATCATGGAGGGGACGATCGCCAACATCCCCCCGCAGGGCGGCCGCAAGCACCCCGAGCAGCAGTACCTGCAGATGGACACGACGAACATCCTGTTCGTCTGCGGCGGCACCTTCAGCAACATCGACGAGATCATCGCGAAGCGCATGGGCCGCAGCCTCATCGGCTTCGGGCGCGAGCACGAGCGCGGCAACGCGATCAGCGACGAGGAGCGCAGCAAGATCCTGCGCCACCTCGAGCCCCACGACCTGATCGAGTTCGGCATGATCCCGGAGTTCGTGGGCCGGCTGCCCGTGGCCGCCACCCTCGACCCCCTCTCGCGCGCCGACCTCTACCGCGTGCTCGTCGAGCCCAAGAACGCGCTGGTGCGCCAGTTCCAGAAGCTGTTCGAGCTCGAGGACGCGACCCTCGAGTTCGACCAGGACGCGCTCTTCGCGATCTGCGACCTCGCGCTCAAGCGCGACACCGGCGTGCGCGCGCTCCGCAGCATCCTCGAGGACACGGTCCTCGACCTCATGTACGAGCTCCCCGAACAGACCGATCCCACCACCTACCGCATTACCCGCGACGTCGTCGACAAAAAGGCCCCCGTCGCCAAGACGGTGAAACGACGGAAGACGGGGACGTAGGCTGAGGGAAGCGAAGAGACGGGATCTAAGAAGGGGAGGACGGCCGCGCTCGCCGCGGGTCGGGGTTCGGCGTCCCTCGGGCCCCAAGCGGCCCTCGGTCCCCTCGTCGTCGTCGCCGCTGCTGCGGCTCCTCCTCCTCGGGCGCCTCGCTCGCAGGACGCGGTGCAGCCCTAGCCTCGCTCGGCGCGCCTCCCGCGACCCGTGGCGAATCGCGGCCGTGTGCTAGGGACAAGCCCTTAGGAAGCAAGAGCGGAGCAGAGGCGGAGCGGAGCAGAGGCGGAGCGGAGCAGAGCAGAGAGGAGCGGAGCGGAGCGGAGAGGAGAGGAGAGGAGAGGTGAGGTGAGGGGCGGAAAGTGGGGCAGGGGCGCACGGGAACGATAGGGTGGGCGTGTGAGCCACGACGTGAAGCTGCCCGTGCTGACCGGCATGACGCCGGAGGAAGTCCGCGAGCTCGTCGTCGGGCTCGGGGAACGGCCGTTCCGAGGGGACCAGGTGTTCCGCGCCGTGTGGAAGGACGGACAGACCTACCCCGAGGCCATGACCACGCTGTCGAAGGAGCTGCGGGGAAGGCTCAAGGCCGCCGTCACCCCCACCGCCACCACCGTCGTGGAGCAGGAGACCAGCGACGACGGCACGACCAAGTGGCTCCTCGGCCTCGCCGACGGCGCCCGCGTCGAGACCGTCCTCATCCCCGAGGGCGACCGCGCGACCGTGTGCGTCTCGACGCAGGTCGGCTGCCCCATCCGGTGCGTGTTCTGCGCGTCCGGCGTGCGCGGTCTGCTGCGCAACCTCACCACGGCGGAGATCGCCGAGCAGGTCCTCCGCGTGCAGCAGCACCTGCGCGCGCGCCCCACGAACATCGTCGTGATGGGCATGGGCGAGCCCCTCCTCAACCTCACCGCCCTCGCCGCCGCCATCCGCCTCTGGGAACACGAGGCCGGCATGGACTTCGGCGCCCGCCGCATCACCGTCTCGACCGCCGGCACCGCGCCCATGATCGACCGCCTCGTCGAGCAGGACCTCGGCGTGCACCTCGCCGTCTCGCTGCACGGCCCCGACGACGCCACGCGCCGCCGCCTCATCCCGACGAGCCCCGAGGGCCGCGTCACCGACCTCGTCGAGGCCGCCACCCGCTTCGCCCGCAAGACCGGCCGCGACGTCACCGTCGAGTACGTCCTCGTCGCCGGCGAGAACGACTCCGCCGAGCACGCCGAGACCCTCGGCCGCCTGCTCACCGGCCGCCACATCCACGTCAACCTCATCCCGCTGAACCCCGTCGCGCACCGCCCCGACCTCCACGCGCCGACGGGCCTCGCGTCGCGGGCCTTCGCCCGCCGCCTCGAGGAGCTCGGCGTCCCGACGCGGCTCCGCACGCAGCGCGGCGACGACATCCACGCCGCCTGCGGGCAGCTGGCCCTCGAACGCGCCGTCTCCGGGCCCGCGTCACCGCAGCCCCGCGCGCCCTGACGCATCCCCCGCCCCCGGGACGCAAGGCCCGGCCGCCGACGGGCCGCAACGGCGGTACGATGCGGGGATGACGGGAATGGGCTACCGACCGTACGTGCCCGCGGACCCGGCCAAGGGCCTCCGCCCGGGCACCTCGCTGCCGGCCGCGCCGACCGCCCTCCCGGCCCGCCGTCGGCTCGGGGTGCCGGAGGCCTTCCGCCGCCGCGCCGGCCAGTTCCGCGGCGTGGCCGCGGCGGACCTCGCGGCGATCGTCGGCACCGCCGTCGCCGCCGTGACGATCGATGACCTCCCCGCCGTGGCGAAGGCAACGCTCGTCGGCGTGTTCGCCGGGACCGGCGCGGCGGTGCTCGCGCTCGCGTGCCTGTCGCTCGACCGCTGGCCGCTGCGGCTCCGCGCCTCGAGCGGGTGGATCCTCGGCCTCGCGCTCCTCGTCGCGTCCACGACCCTCGCGCCGGAGGCCCCGGCCCTCGCCGCGGGGTTCGTCGTGACCGGTCTCGTGCAGACCCTCGGGAGCATCGTCGGCCGCGAAGGCATCGACGCGGCCGACCGCGAGACGTCGAGGTCGCACGCCGCGGACGTCCACGCCGACCCGCCGGCCGCGGGCGCCCACGCGGGCCACGCGGCGCACGCGGCCGGTGCCGCCGCGCCGGCGCGCCCGACGGTCACGCTCC
>JAEUHO010000315.1 GCA_016795345.1 Planctomycetia bacterium
CGCCGGCGGCCGGGCCTCGCGTCCCCGCGCCGCCGTCCGGCGTGCTCAGTCGACCGACGTCCGCATCAGCAGCTCGGCGTTGGTCTTGTGCTTCGCCATCTTGGTGACGATCTCGACCATGGCCTCGGCGGGGTCCTGCTCGAGCAGGTCCCGGCGCAGCGCGACGATGCGGCGCTGCTCCTCGGGGTGCAGCAGCAGGTCCTCGCGACGGGTGCCCGACTTCGCCACGTCGATCGCGGGCCACACGCGCTGGTTGGCGATGTCGCGCGAGAGCACGATCTCCATGTTGCCGGTGCCCTTGAACTCCTCGAAGATCACCTGGTCGAGGCGGCTGCCCGTGTCCACGAGGGCCGACGCGACGATGGTGAGCGAACCGCCGTGCTCGATGTTGCGCGCGGCGCCGAAGAACCGCTTGGGCTTCGTCAGCGCGGTCGCCTCGAGCCCGCCGGTGAGGAGGCGGCCGCCGCCGCCGGTCTCGTTGTTGTAGGCGCGGCCGAGCCGCGTCAGCGAGTCGATGAGCAGCACGACGTGCCGCCCGAGCTCGACCATGCGCTTCACCTTCTCGATCGCGAGCTCGGCGACGCGGATGTGCCGGTGGGGCGGCTGGTCGAAGGTGGACGCGATGACCTCGCCGCGCACGCTGCGGCGCATGTTGGTCACCTCCTCGGGGCGCTCGTCCACGAGGAGCACGACGATCTCGACCTCGGGGTAGTTCCGGGCCACGCTGTCGGCGATCTTCTGGAGGAGGATGGTCTTGCCGGCGCGGGGCGGCGAGACGATCAGCGCGCGCTGGCCGCGGCCGAGCGGGCAGAAGAGGTCGACGACCCGCATCGCGGTCTCCTCCGGCGCCGTCTCGAGGACGTACCGGCGGTCCGGGTGCGTGACGGTGAGGCGGTCGAACGGGACGACCTTCGCGAGGACCTCGGGCTCCTCGTGGTTGACCGACTCGACGTGCACCAACGTGGGGTACCGTTCGCCGGGGCGGGGCGCGCGGGCCGTGCCCGTGACGAAGTGGCCGACGGACAACCCGAGCTTCCGCACGACGCCGACGGGCACGTACGGGTCGAACGGGCCGACGTAGTAGCCCCACGCGGCGCTGCGGAGGAAGCCGAACCCCTCGGGCACCAGCTCGAGCACGCCCTCGGTCTCGTAGGTCGGCGGCTCCGGCGCGGCGGGCTGGTGGTTGAGGAGGCGGTAGAGCAGGTCCGGGCGGCGTTCGCCGGGGCGGGCCTCGAGGCCGACGTCGGCGGCGAGCGCGACGAGCACGTCGTCCGGGAGGGCGTCGAGCGCTGCGACGTGGAGGTCGCCGCGGCGCACGGCGTCGTAGACCTGCCGCGGCGTCGCGCCGGGCGGCGGCGTGCGCGGCGGCCCGTCGTCGGCGTCGTCGCCGTCGAGCGGCTCGAACTCGTCGTCGTCGCGGTCGTCGCCGCGCCCGTCGCCGCGCCCGTCGCCACGATCGTCGGGGGCGAACTCGTCGTCGTCCGGGAGCGGGGGGATCGACGGGCGCGCGCCCTGCGCCGGGCGCGGTGCGGGCGACTCGTCGATGGGCTCCCAGCCCTCCTCGTCCGTGGGGAGCGCGGCCACCGGGCCGCGGACGGGCTCGGTCGGCTCGCCGGAGAGCGGGACCCAGCCGTCCTCGTCGATCGGCAGGGCGGGGGCCGGCGTTGCGCGGGGCGCCGGGGCCGAGAACGACGCCGGGCGCTCGTCCGCCGTCGCCGCGGTGTCGGGCTTCGACGGCGCGCGGGGCTCCGCCGCGGCGAGCGGCGCGGGCGCCGCGGCTTCGTCCGCGTCGGCGGCGCGTCGCGCCGACCGCGCCTTCGCGCCGCGCGCCGGCTTCGTCTCGAGGTCGGGGGCCGCCGCGTCCTTCGCGGCCGACGGCTTCGCTGCCGGCTCCTTCGCGACCAGCTCCTTCACGACCGACTCCTTGGCGCCCGCCTTCGCGGCCGCCTTCGCCGCCGTGGGCTTCGCCTCGACCTTCTTGCCGCCGGCCTTCGACGGCGTGGCCCGCTCCGCCGAGGCGCCCGCCGCAGCCGCGGTCGCGCGGCCGGACGCGGCGTCCTTCTTCGCGCCCGCGGTCCGCCCCGTCGGGGCCTTCGACTCGGCCTTCGACTCGGCCTTCGATGCGGGCTTCGACGCGCCCTTCGCGGACGGCTTCTCGGGGCTCCGCTCGGGGGCCTTCGCGGCGGACCGCCGGCCCGCCGCCTTCCGCGGCGCGGCGTCGGGGGCCTTCTTCTTCCGCGGGGTCCCGTCGGAGCCGGTCGGACGCGGCGTCATCGTCGGCCCTACGCGCCCAGGGTGCGGAGCGCCGCCTCGACCTGCGCCTCGAGCGCCGCGAGGGAGCCGCCGTTGTCGAGGACGACGTCGGCCCGCGCGCGCTTGCGGTCGAGCGGCGCCTGGGCGGCCTCGCGCTTGCGGACGTCGTCCGGCGTCAGCTTCAGGCGGGCGCGGGCCCGGGCGAACCGGACCTCGTCCGGCGCGTCCACGAACCAGAGCGCGTCGCAGCGGCGGTCGAGGCCGACCTCGATCAGCAGCGGGACGTCGAGCATCAGGATGGGCGCGCCCTTCCCCATGCGGTGGTCCTCGATGGCGTCCTCGATGCGGGCCGTCACCGCGGGGTGCGTCAGCCGCTCGAGGGCCCGGAGGACGGAGGCCTGGTCGAAGGCCTTGGCGGCGATGGCCTTGCGGTTCGGCGTGCGGTCGGCGTTGACCGCCCACGAGCCGAGGGCGTCGGCCAGACGGCCGTCGCGCGCGCACACGTCGAGGGCCTCGCGCGCGAAGGCGTCCGCGTCGAGGATCGACGCCTTCACCCGGCGGGCGACCGCCTCGGAGACCGTCGACTTGCCCGAACCGATGCCGCCGAGCAGCCCGACGATCGCGCGCCGGACGGGGAGGCCGGCGGCCTTCTTCGGCGCGCTCGCCTTCGCGGCGGGGGCCTTGGCCGCGGGGGCCTTCGCGGCGGGCGCCGACGCGGCACGGGCCTTGGCGGCCGGCTTCGGGGCGGGGGCGGACTTGGCGGGACGGTCGGATCGCTTCACGGGGAACCTCGCGGAGAGGGGCCGGAGGGGACGGGACGGCAGGAACGGGACCGCGGGCGTTGGGGGCGTCGGGCGCCGAGTTCGGAGCGTCGAACGCGTGCCACGTCGGGCGGGAGCGATGGGTCGGAGATCGGTGCGGGGGATCTCGGTGGAAGGAGGATGCGCCCGGTGGGGGACGCCGTCCCCGGCGTGCGGGCGACCGGGGCGAGTCGGGAACCGGGGCGAGGACCGGGGGGTGTCGGGGGCGCCGGGGGCGGCCTGCGTCCGGGCGACGAGACGCGGCCGTTCGGGGCCCGAACGCGGGGTCGCTCGTCGATTCGGGCGCCCGGACCGGGGACCGGAGGCGCCGGGGCCGAGGCCCGTACGATAGGCTTCGGCGGTCCCGGGTCAAGGGCGGCGGCGGCGTTCCGGAGGTCCCGGGGGGCCCCGGCGGGATCTTCGTTTAGGTTTGACGGCCGCGGCGGGCGGTTGGTACGCTCCGCGGACCTGTGACAGGCTGTCACCGTTCGGGAGGGTTGCCCGACGGCGACGGCACGGCTCGCCGTGTTCGTCAGCAGCTTCGTCACGGGAACGTCACGGATTCGGGACGCGACCGTGCTCGGGACCCAACGGCCCCGACGGCGCGACCTTCGGAGACCTGCGATGCGCCACCAGGAACGCGGCCTCTCGGTGTGGCCGTTCGTCATCTGCCTCGTGCTGACGCTCATCTTCGGCTTCCTCTGGTACAGCGAGAAGTCCGATCGCGAGAAGCTCGCCGAGCAGCGGACGGCCGCGCTCAAGGACGCGGCGGACGCGCGCGCCGCCACCGCGACGTGGGAGGAGTACGTCGCGGAGCTCACCAACATCGTCGGGTACGGCACGAAGTCCGTGAACGGCAAGACGGTGACCGACCCCGAGAAGATCAAGGCCGACCTCGACCCGGCGAACGCCGGCGGGGCGATCGGCAAGCTCGCCACGGCCGCGAAGTTCACCGCGCTGCGCGGCGTCTTCCCGGCGAAGGCCGGCGGGATCGACGGCAAGGAGTCGGGCGTCGTGGCGCTGACGGCCGAGTTCAAGCAGAAGATCGCCGACGCCGAGGCCGCGTTCCCCGGCGAGATCCCCGCGATGCCCGATGACCCGGACGACGCCGCCGGCATGGCGAAGTGGAAGTCCGACAAGGAGGCGTGGGACGCCAAGTACAAGGCGTACCAGGAGAAGCTCGACGCCGTCTCCAGGACCACCGACTGGCCGGTCTACCGCGCCGTCATCGGCGCCATCGGCCTCTTCGACGCCGACCAGACCCAGACCGTCTCGTACTCGCTGTTCGTGAAGCCCACGACCGAGACCGTCGAGGAGATGCTCAAGCGGCCGGCGGAGGTCGCCACGGCCTTCAACGCGATCCTCAAGGAGCGCGTCGAGGCCCTGATGTCGGACCTCAAGAAGGCCAAGGAAGAGATCGCGAAGCTCGAGGCGAAGATCAGCAGCACCGACGCGGCGACGCCCGGCTTCACCGAGCAGCTCGCGAAGGTCCAGCAGGACCTCGCCGACACGACGAGCAAGCTCCAGGCCGAGGCCGCCGCGGCTCGCGCCGCCCTCGAGACCGAGCGCGTCGCCAAGACGACCGCCGAGAACGAGGCCGCCAAGGAGAAGCAGGACCGCAAGACCGAGGTCGCCCAGTACGCGCAGAAGCTCAAGGCCGAGGAAGACGCGCGCCTGATGATGAAGCAGAAGCGCGACCTCGAGATCGAGCGTGACGACGTGGACGGCATCGTCCTCGCCGCCGACAACAACCTCGGCATCGCGTACGTCAACCTCGGCTTCGCCGACAAGGCCTACGCCGGCCTGAAGCTCCAGGTCTCGTACAACTCGCGCGGCATGATCCGCACGAGCAAGGGCACCGTGGTCATCACGAAGGTCCTCGACCAGCACTACGCCCAGGCCCGCATCGTCGGCCTCGTGGACGGCGAGCGCCCGATCTCGAAGGGCGACATGCTCAGCAACCCCTTCTACAAGAAGAGCGAGCGGCTGAAGATCGTGGTCGCCGGCGTGCTGCGCAAGTACCCGAAGAGCGTGGCGGCCGACCGCCTGCGCACCATGGGCACCGACCTGCAGGACGCGATCGACGCGACCACCGACTACGTCGTGATCCCGGACTCGATCAAGGTCCCGACCGAGGGCGCGGCCCCGGCCGAGGGCGACGCCGCCGCCGGCACGCAGAGCGAGTACGACCGCCTGGCCGCCCTCGCGAAGTCGTTCGGCGCGACGCTGATCACCGAGAAGCTCCTCGAGGCCTTCCTCGACTACTAGCCCTCGGTTCCACGGTTGGTCCTCGCGCGCCCGGCGGTCCCCGCCTGCCGGGCGCGCGGCATTTTGGGCGCCGGGCGCGCGGCTTTTCGGGCGCGCGCTTCCCCCCGCGCGCCGCCGCGCCGGTCCCGCGTCGCGGCGGGACGCCCGCGGCGCGTCGGTCCGCCGTCGGTGGGGTTCAATGGGGCCGATGGCCGAGCCGACGCCCCCGCCGCCGACGGACGCCGACCCGGAGGCCGCCCTGCCGCGGATGACGCTCGGCGAGCACCTCGACGAGCTGCGGCGCCGCGTCGGCCGTTCGGTGCTCGCGGTGGTGGCCGCGACGATCGCCGCGTTCTGCTTCAACGACGCGCTGTGGTCCCAGGCCGTCGCGCCGTACAACGAGGCCATCGGGGCCGCGGGCCTCGGGGCGGACGGGACGTCGCGCCTCTCGACGATCTCCCCGCTCGACGGCTTCATCCAGCCGTTCAAGCTCGCGTTCATCGTCGCCATCGTCGTGTCGTCGCCCTACGTCCTCTGGCAGATGTGGGGGTTCATCGCGGCGGGGCTCTACGCCCACGAGAAGAAGGCGGTCCGCGTCTTCTTCCCGGCGTCGCTCGTCCTCTTCGCCGCCGGCGTCGCGACCGCGTTCCTCGTCGTGCTCCCGGTCGGGCTCCGGTTCCTCATCGGGTTCGCCCGCTCCCACGGGATGGCCAGCAACTTCGCGGTGGGGGAGTACCTCTCCCTTGGCCTCTCCCTGCTGTTCGGCCTCGGCATCGCGTACCAGCTGCCCATCGTCATGGTCTTCCTGCAGGCCATGGGCATCGTCGAGCGCGAGACGCTCCGCAAGGGCTGGCGCGTCGCGGTGCTCACCGCGTTCGTCCTCGCCATGGTCCTGACCCCCGACCCGTCGCCCGTCTCCCAGACGATCATGGCCGGCCCGCTCGTCGGGCTGTACTTCCTCGGCGTCTGGGCCGGCCGCTTCGTCGGCGAGCGCCGCGAGCGGTTCACCGTGCTGCGCGCGTGGCCGCTCCTCGTCGCCGTCCTCGCGCTGGTCGCCCTCTTCGTCTACCGCCGCGACCTGCGCGACCTCGTCCCGTCGGGCGCGCCCCCGCC
>JAEUHO010000338.1 GCA_016795345.1 Planctomycetia bacterium
CGGAGCACGTGGCCGCCCTCGATCGCTCCGGCCGGCTGATCGTCGCACGGCCCGGCGCGGCGCCCTTGTCCGTCGGCGGCGTCGGACCCGGTGCCGTGGCTTGGTGTCCTGACGGCGCGCACCTCGTGGTGCACCGTTACGATGGCGCGCTCACGGTGGTCCGCGCCGAGGACGGGCGGACGGTGAAGCGCTGGCTGGCGCCGCGAGGTCAGGGGCCCGCTGCGCCACCGGTCGCGGACGCCACGGCGTCGCGCGTCCTCGGACTGACGCGCGACGGCGTCCTTCGACGGTTCGGCGCTCCGTCGTCCGGCGTGCTCGACCTCGGCGCGCATCGGGCGACCGCGACCGACGTCGCGATCCACCCTTCGGCGTGGCGGGTCGCATCCGTCGGCGCGGACGGCCAGGTTCGGCTGGCGGACGCGCTCGAGGGTGGCGACCTCGGCGCGCTCGACAGCGGCGTGGTCGCGTGGGAGACGGGACAGCGCCTGCTGGAGCGCGTCGCCTTCGACGACACGGGGCGCACGCTGGCCGTGCTCGCGACGTCCGGCACCGTCCGTTCGGGTCGGCGGCTGCTTTCCTTCTCGGCCGGCGCGGAGGCCTCCGACGGGACGTCGGATCTCGCGGTCGCCGGCGCATTCCTCGCGGCTGCGCCCGGAACCGGGTTCTGGGTGGCGGGGGACGAAGGTTGGGGGGCAGCCGGCGGCCCTCCGCGGTCCGTCGGATCGGACCCGCTCGCGGCGTCGGACCCGCCAGGGTGGGTCGTGGTGCGGCAGCGTGGGGCGGACGCGTGCGCGCTCGTGCGGGGCGACGGTCGAGTGCGACCGCTGCGCGCGGACCCCGCCGGCGTCGTGGCCGTCGGGGCCGACGGGACGGCCGTCGCCGCGTTCGCGGACGGCTCCTTGCGCGCGGACGCACCCGACGGCGGGGGTGGGTCGTCCAGCGGCGTTGCGAGCGCGGCCGTCGTGTCGGCTCTCGCCGTCACCGCGGACGGCAGGCGCGCCGCGGTCGGCGACGCGGGCGGTGGGGTCGCGTTGTGGGCGCTGCCGGCGATGGATCCGACGCTCGCCCTGCCGTCGCGGCCGGTCGCCGTCGTCGCCCTCCGCTTCGCTCGGGACGGGTCGGCCCTCGTCGCGGCGTACGCGGACGGCGCCGTCCGACTCTGGCCGACCATGAACGCCGTCGAGCGGCGGATGCGCGCGGCGGCGATCGCGGACCCGGCCACCGCGGACCCGACCGCGCGGCGGGAGGCGGCGGACCGGGCCGCGTGGGCGCTCGCCGCGCGTCGTGCTCCACGCGCGCCTCCCTCCGCTCCCGCCGCCGAGGTCCGACCCCTTCACATCGAGGTGCAGGACGCGGGCACGGAGCCGCGTCGGCGGTTCCGGTCGGCGCCCGCCGAGTCGGCGGCCCACCGCGTCTCGACCGAAGTCGTGACCCGTCTCGACGTGACCTCGGGCACGGTGTCCATCCCGATGCCGACCCTGCCGCCGGAGCGGCGCGACTTCGACGTGCGGGTCGCCCCCGTGGGGGATGGAGCGTCGTGGTCCGGCGTCGCCGAGTTGCGGGCGACGAGCGACGCGCCGGGCGCGACGCTGACGCTCACCGGCGTCGGTGGTGGGTCGGTTCACCTGGCCGCGTCGCCCGACGTCTCGGCCGACGCTCGCCGCCTCCCGCCGGGTCCGATGGATGCGCTGCGGGCGGCCTGGATCCCCGTTCCCGACGCCGAGGTCGGCGCCGGTGCGACGTGGACCGCGTCGTCCGACGGCGAGGCGCTCGGGGTGCGGACGCGGCGACTCGTGACGGTGCGGCTGGTCCGCTGGGACGGGGACGTCGCGGAACTCTCGCTCGAGGTCGTGGAGTCGGCGGAGGGCGGACGGCTCGACATCCCCGGTCTGCCGCCGTTCGTGAAGGGCCATCTCTCGGCGCTGCGGCGCACGGGGCGTGGGGTTGCATACCGCGACGTCGCCGACGTGGTCGCGGTGCGGATCCAACTCCAGTTGGACCTCTCCATGGACCTGCGCGTCGAGGCGGAGGCCGCGAACGTCACCGTCGGGGTGCGAGGAACGCAGCGGCTCGAAGCACACCGTTGATCGGGGTGGGCAACGCGAGCCCCGGCCGCCCGCGCCGTCCTTCGAGGGCGCGAGCCGCCGGTGGAGCATGCGTGGGCGGCGCCGCGCGACCACGCCCCTTCGGGGGGCGATCGACGAAGCGTCGCGCGTCCCGGACCCCGCGGAGGCGAGGAACGACCGCCGGCGCGCGGCGCGTGGGTGGACCGCCGCACGGCGACGTCGGGCGCTCCGCGCGCGATCCCCACGTCGCCTTGGCTCTGTCTGAACAGCGCTCCTGCTGCGCCCGCGCGGCGTCGGGCTGCGCGGAGGCATGCTCGGCGAAAGGGCTCCTCATCGGGTACGGAACCCGTCTCCGGGCCCTTGCGCCTCCGCCGCCTGCCCTCGCCTCGGCCCACGCGGGCTCGCGACGGAGCAGATTTCAGACAGAGCCCGGAGCCTATCCCAATCGTGCGCGTTGCGAGCGCGGCGAGACCGAAGCGAGGCGGGTAAGCGCAGCTGGGAAGCCCCGGAGACGGGTTCCTGACCCCTCTTCAGAGGCACAGCCGGGCTGACCGGCGAGTAGGCCCGCCGCAGCGAGAGGATCGCCGGGCGTAGCAGGGAGGCTGTTGGGATAGGCGCTTGGGCGCGGACGTCCTCTGCCGGGGGCTCGCCGTCTGCTCCCGCGGAACCGTCGCCGGGGTACCGTAGGACCCATGGCCCGAGACCTCGTCGTCGTCACCGGAGCGGGCGGGTTCATCGGGAGCCATCTCGTGCGCCGCCTGGCCGCGGACGGATGGCGGGTCCGCGGCGTCGATCGGAAGCCGCCCGAGTTCGAGCCGACGGCGGCGCACGAGTTCGAGCTCCGCGACCTGCGGCGCGCGGACGAGGCCCACCTCGCGCTCCGCGGGGCCCATCACGTCTTCGCGCTCGCGGCGAACATGGGGGGCATCGGCTACATCGAGGCGCACAAGGCGGAGATCGTCCGCGACAACACGCTGATCGATCTCCACTCGCTCGAGGCGGCCCGCGCCCACGGCGTGCGCCGGTTCCTCTTCGCGTCGTCGGCGTGTGTCTACCCCGCGTGGCGGCAGGACGTCGCCGACGTGGCCCCGCTCCGCGAGGAGGACGCGTATCCCGCCGACGCCGAGGACGGGTACGGCTGGGCGAAGCTCCACACGGAGCGGCTGTGCCGGCACTACCGCGAGGACTTCGGGCTCGACACCCGCGTCGCGCGGTTTCACAACATCTACGGGCCGCTCGGCGCGTGGGAGGGCGGCCGGGAGAAGGCGCCCGCGGCCGTGGCGCGGAAGGTCGCGATGGCCCGCGACGGCGACGAGATCGAGGTCTGGGGCGACGGCCGGCAGACGCGGTCGTTCTGCCACGTCGCGGACTGTGTCGAGGGCCTCGTGCGCCTGATGGCGTCGGACTGGCCGCACCCGCTGAACCTCGGCACGGACCGCCTGGTCTCGGTGGACGACCTCGTCGGCCTCGTCGCCCGCGTCGCGGGCCGGCGGATCCGGCTCCGCCACGACCTCACGAAGCCCGTCGGGGTCCGCGGGCGGAACAGCGACAACACGCGGCTCCGCGAGGTCCTCGGGTGGGAGCCGTCGATCCCGCTCGAGGACGGGCTCGCCGAGACCTACCGCTGGGTCGAGGCGCAGGTCCGGGCGCGGGCCGAGCGGGCGCCGCGGGCGTCGGCCGGCGGTCCGTCGTGACCGGCCCCGCGGCGGCGCTGCGCTTCCAGGCGTTCGTCTTCAACTGGCCGGGCGAGAAGCAGCGGGCGTCGGCGCTCGAGGCCCATCTGTCGCCCCATGTCCCGGTGGTCGTGGTGAACTCCGACGACGCCCGACGCGGGGAGTTCCCGCACTGGGTCCACGTCGGCGCGGACGCCTACTTCACGCGGCAGTGGGACGAGGCGCTCCGGCGCTTCTCCGGCGACGTGCTCTTCCACGTGCAGGCCGACGCCTGGATCGACGACGTCCCGGGGCTGCTGCGGGACGCCGAGGCGGCGTTCGCGCGCGGGGCCGGCGTCTACGCGCCCGACGTGGACTACACGGCGCACACGTACGACCGCGCGCGCCTCGTCGAGGTCGCGCCCGGCCTCCACGAGGTCCCGAACACGGACTGCACGTGCTGGATCGTCCACGGCGACGTCCTCCGCGCGACGCCGCGGGTGGACCCCGCGGCGAACCGTCTCGGCTGGGGGATCGACTACCTCGTCGCCTCGACGGCGCACCGGCTCGGGCGCACGGTGGTCCGCGACTACCGCCGCCAGGCGAGCCATCCCCGCGGCACCGGCTACGACCCGCGCCGCGCCCGCGACGAGCTCCGCGCGCTCCTCCGCACCCTCCCGCGGCCCATCGCCCGCGACGTGGACCGCCTCCGCCGCCTCCGCGACGACCTGCACGTCCGCTGACCCACGGACCCGTTCAGCTCCCCTCGGGAGCACGGTAGTGCGCGACACCCGCTTCGGGCCGAGCGCTGCCTGGATCCCGTGGGGCGCGTCGGAGGGTTGGGCGCCGAACATCGTGCAGGGCAAGGCGGAGACCTACGCGGTTCGGGCCTCGGCACTGCTCACGCGGATGGCCCGGGACGCCGCGCACGCAGCGGTGGAGGCCGAGCTCGACCCGAGCTTCCGACGCATGGACGTGGACGAGCGGACTCGGCAGGCCGCCGAGACCGTGGTGTGCGAGGGCCACGGGACGTTCCGTGCGCGCGTCCGCGGCGGATCGATGCCCTCCTGCGCGGGCGGCGGGCACGCATGGGTCCGCACGCCGCGTCCTCCACCCCGGCACGAACGTCCTGTCGGTGGGGGTGGATAGGATACGAACTACATACATACAAACGCCCGGAGTCCCGCACATGTCCCGACCCCCTTCGGCTCCGCGCGCAGCCCGTGTCGTCTCTCTCAGCGCGCCTGCCGTGAAATCGCAGGAACGGTCCGGCGTGTGCCCCGCGACCCCGAACGCAGGCCTCAGGTTCGGGGATGGTTCGATCGACCGCTCGCACCAGCCTGGGCGCCGGGCACGCTGTGCGCGGTTGCGGGCGCGGACGGACCGGACGCGGTCTTCGCTCGACGCCGGCGGTGCGCCGAACGTACGGCGCGCCGCGCCGCGCCCCCTTCGACCGCCGTAGGACGACCTTCGGCTCCAAAACGCTCGTTTTCGAGGAGGGCCGGGCACGAAGGCTGCCCGGGGCGGGGGCGCGGCGAGGCTTGGCCGCAGCGATCGGCTGGCGCTCACTTGCGATCGACGCGGGCGCAGGTCAGGAGGACGTAGATCTCGATGGTCGGGGAGGTCTTGTCGTCGGGTAGTGACTGGCTGCGGTAGGGGAGCACCAGCGTCTCGCCGTCGCGGGGCAACAGGCCGTAGTCGGAGTGCCACGTCGAGTTCCCGAGGGTCACGCCGCCGGTCGCGGTCGCCCCCTCTTCCCACTCGGCGCGGAACTCGTACTTCATCGACGTAGGACGAAGTGACAGCTCGCCGGAGACGCCAGTCTCGACGTACGACGTCTCGAGCAAGCGCGTCTCGCCCGTCGGCTGAACGGTCTCTTGGCGGAGCTGCTTCACGGGTCGCCTTCGTACTTGCCGGACCCTCGCCGACCCGCCGTCGGACACCGTCAGCCGTTGCTCGCCGAGCAGCGTCGTCATGCCCCGCGTCTTCAGCCCGGCGAGCAGTTCCGCCCAGGGGCGCGGCGTCCAGGCGCCGGACGTGCCCGACGGCTCCCACGGCGATGCCGCCTCCACCGTCCCACGGACCAGCGCGTCGACCCGCACGACCCGGACGTCCAGGACCCACGCCGAGGGTGCCGGCGTCGCGGCCTCGCCCTCGGCCCGCGCGCGCGGACCGTCGGAGGCCGCACTGCCGAACAGGATCGCCAACGCGAGCCCGACCCCACCCCATCGCGTTCCCTGCGACATCGACGCGCCCTCGCCCTTGGAGACCCGCATCGTACGACCACGCGGACGGCAGCGCCGGGCGAATCTCGCGAGGGCCCGGGCCCGGCTCGCGCAAGCCGCGGTGCGATCGTCGGGGCCGGCGACGCTCGCCGCGCATGTCCGCGATCGCGCGGCCCGGGAGGGTCGCGCAGCGAGCGGGCCAGCGAGCGGCCACCGGGCCTTGCGTCCCCCCGCACCCGAGCGCCACCCGAGCCTCCCGCCGGCGTCCGACGGCGCCCCGCGCTGCCGCGAGGTCGGCGACTTCGCGAGGTCCTTCGTCCCGACATCGGGACCCCCCGCGACGGGGGGGCGGGCCCGCGCGACGTCGGCAGGGTCGCGGCGTGCGATCGCGATGGGCTCGTCCGCCCGTGCGGCCGGACGTCAGCCGAGCCAGGTCGCGGGGCGGCCGAACGTGCCGCCGAAGACGAAGTCCGGCAGCTCCTTGCGGGTGCGGGGCGCGGCGTCGCGCGGGCGCAGGGCCTCGGGGAGGTTCGCGGGGTCGGCGAGGTAGCCGATCGCGAGGCCGGTGAGCGGCTGCACGTCGGCGGGCACGGCGTACACCTCGCGGAGCGCTCGGGGAGGATGCCGATCATCTGATGGACGTGGAGGCCCCGCGCGGTGGCCTCGACCGTCAGATTCGCGCTCGCGAGGCCGAGGTCGTGGAGCGCCGCGGCGTTCGGCTTGCCGGTCCGCGCCAGCGAGAGGCTCGCGCAACCGAACGCGAGGACGGGCGCGAAACGGGCCCAGACCCGGTTCCCGTCGACCAGGCAGGACAGCGCGACCTCGAAGGCCGCGGCATCCGCGCGGGTGGCGACGAGGTAGCGCCACGGCTGCTCGTTGTAGGAGGACGGCGCCCAACGCGCCGCCTCGAACAGGGAACGGAGGGCCGCCGCCGACGGCTCGCGGTCCGCGAACGCGTACGGGCTCCAGCGGCGCGCGATCAGGTCGTGGACCGGATGCTGCGTCGCGGCCGACTTCGGGTGTTCCATCGCCCGGCTCCCAAGGGCCGAAGGGGCCCCGCGCACGGTACGACGCCCGCGAGGGCCCCGGGTGCGAGGACGACGCGCGCGGTGCGCTCCGTCGGTCCGGCCGGTCGGACGTCGGACGAGCCCCGTCCCACCGCGAGCGGCGGGTGCGGTGGTTCGACGGTGAGGCGGTACGATGCGCGGGGGTGACGGCCGTCGGCCGAGGGCCGGCGCAACCCGGGCGGAGGCGGGATCCCGTCGTGAGCGACAACGCAAGCTGCCTGTTCGCATCGACGGCGCGGCGACCGGTCCTCGCGGGCCGGGTGACCCACGATCCGGAGCAGGCGCGGCGGATCGCCGCAGCGTTCCCCGGCGGGCCGTGGGTCCGCGTGCGGGACGGTTCCCTCGAGGCGGGGCTCTATCCGTCGTTCGGCGAACTCTGGGTGGGTGCGTACGGCGACACCGTGGTCGTCACCCACGACGACCTGTCCGGAGCGATCGACGACGAGGGCGGCAGCGAGCCGACACCGCACGTGGCCGCCGTCCAGCGGATGCTGCCCGGGAGCCGGATCCTCGTCAGCGTGATCGCGCGGGAGACCTGGGGATACGCGTGGTTCGAGCGGGGGCGGTGCGTGCGGACCTACGCGGGCGAGCTCGGGCACCGGGTGTTCTGCGACCATGGGGAGCCGGTCCCGGAGGACCGCGTCTGGGGCGAACGTCGGCTCGTCGTGGACGACGAGCCCTGCTTCCATTGGGTGGACGAGCTCGGTCGCGTCCGGACGGCGACCGAGGCGGACGCGGGCTACGAGATCACGGAGGCGCAGAGCCTCGCCTTCCTCGGGTACGCGCTGCTCGACTACGCCGCGGCGGAGCGCCTGCCGATGGAGATGTTCTCGAACGCCGAGGCGAGGAAACGACGCGCGAAGGAAGCGCCGTGAGCGCGACCGTCGTCGCGCTCGACCTCGGCATCGGGTTCGTCCTCGCGCTGGCGGGCACGCTCGGCGTCCTCACGGTCGTGATGACGATCGTCGAGCTGCGGCGCGCGCGCGCCAAACAGCGGGCGCCCCGCGGCAGCATCGGGTTCCAGGACGGCTTCGCCCGGCCGCTGCGTCGGGACGTGCTGCCCGAGCCGCGTCGCGAGCCGGCCGCCGATCCGCAGGTGGTGCCCGACGTGCGCGTGGAAGTGGTGCTCGCGGACGCCCGCGCCCTCACGCTCGCGGGCGCCCCGTCCGCCGAGCCCGGCGCTCGGTCGACGGTCACCGACGCGTACGACAGGCTCTGGCCGACGCTCTTCGAGGTCGGCGGCGACCACTACACGTTCGACCTCCGCTTCCCCCCCGGGGCCGCCGTCGCGCCCGCCGTCCCGGTCCGTGGTTCGGTGTGGTTCACCCGACCCGAGCTCGTGGTGCCGCGCCTCGCGCCCGGGACCACCTTCCGGGTGTGGGCGGGTGGGCAGATCGGGCACGGGACGGTGCTCGAGGTCGTCGACCGCGGCGCGCCCGCGCGCGCGGCGCGGCGCGCGCGCCTGCGCAAGCGGTACGGCGACCTCCATCCCCGCGTGCTCTCCATCGTCCGCGAGGCGGACCCGGCTCCGGGGCACGACCGCGAGGCCTACGAGCGCCTGACCGAGTCGATCCTCCCGCGGCTCCGCGGCCGCGACGCGGACGGCATCCGTCGCGCGCTCGTCGAGGACGTCGAACGGGTGCTGGGCCCGTCGTCGGCGTCGTCGTCCGCCCGCTGGCACGCGGCCGCCGACCGGATCTGCGAGGCGGTCCGCGCGCGGGATCCGTCGACGTCGCCTCGCCGTGCCGGCACCGTCGCCGAGGACCCGCCCTCCGACGCGGTCCCGTGACGCGCTCCGCGGGGCCGCGGTTCGAGGGCCTCGCGGCGTCGTGGTTCACCGCGGCGTGCGGAGGGTCTCGAGGAGGAGCGGACGGGGGAACTCGTCGCGGTTGTAGAAGCGGTCGCCGAGCGGGACCGACGACGTGACCTCGTAGCCCGCGGGGCCCGGCGGCACGGGCCCGTCCTTCGCGGGGACGCGCAGCCGATAGAGCACCGGAGGACGCCGCCGCGCGACCTCGGCCTCCCAGAGCGCGACGAAGGGCGGGTAGTAGAGCGTCCCGGTCCACGCGGACGCGAGGAACGAGTAGCCGACGAGCGGCGCGTCGGCGGGCACGCGCGCGGCGACGTCGTGCGCGAGCGCGAGCCGCACCTCGGTGCGCAGCGCCACCGTGCGCGCCGAGAGGACCGCCGCCAACGCCGCCCCGACGCCCGCCAGCGCCAGCGCGGCCGCGGGACGCGCGCCGAGCCGACGCCGCAACAGGAAGAGCGCCACGAGCACCGCCGCGGTCGCGCCGCCCAACACGAGCGCCGTCGAAGGGCCGAACCAAGCGACGAGCCCGCCCACGGCATGGGGCGCGGCGAGGAGCGCCGGCGCCGCGGCCCACGCCGACGCGCCGGAGGCGGGCGCGCGGGCGGCCGGGCCTCGCGGTCCCTTCGCGCGACCGGGGATCGTGTCGACGAACGTGGCGGCGAGCAGCGGGAGGGTGGGGAGCACGCGCCACGGGTCGGGGAACGACCCTGCGAATGCGTAGCCCGCGACCGTCGCGGCAACCACCGCGACCGACGGGCGGCGAGGGCCCGCGAACGTGCCGACGAGGAGCGCCGCGACGAAGCCCGGCGCGAGCCAGCGGCCGACGCCGTGGTGCCCGAGGAACACCGCCTGCACCAGCACC
>JAEUHO010000560.1 GCA_016795345.1 Planctomycetia bacterium
CGACGCCCATCCCGCCGCCGCCCGCGACGTTCGGGACGCCGCCGCCGCCGCCCGCGCCCGCGACCCCGGCGCCGGCGCTGCCCGCGCCGAAGCCCGCGCCGTTCGTCACCCCGGCGCCCGCCCCGCGGCCCGCGCCGCTCGGCGCGGCGGACGCGGTGCCGTCGCCGAAGCCGCTCCCGCCGACCCGCGCCGCGACGCCCATCGAGCGCGCCCGGGCCGCCGCGGTCCGCGAGCAGTGGGGCGAGGTGCTCCGCCTCGACGAGGACACCCGTCGCGAGCTGTCGCCCGCGGACGCGGCCGAGATGGCCGCCCTCGTCGACCGCGCCAACCAGTGGGTCGGCCGGACGATGAACGACGCGGAGCGGTACGCGGGCGACCAGCGCCCCGACGTCGCGCTGCGCCTGCTCGACGGGCTGGCGCGCGAGCTCGCCGGCACCGTCCACCCCGCGTCGGTGGACGCCGTGCGCGGCCAGGAGGCCATGCGCGTCCTCCAGCAGATCGCGGGCGCGTCCGCCAACGCGGCGACCGCCGACATGCTCCGCCGCGACGCGTACGCGCGGTTCCGCGGCAGCCGTTGGGCGCCGCTCTTCCGCAGCCGGTAACGGCGTTCCGCGTCCGTTAGGCCCCGCGCGCGGGCGCCGGCCTCGCCGGCCCCGTCGCGCGCCCGCACGTCGTCGGCCGTCGGGACCTTCGACCCGTCGGCGGCCGTCGGCGGCCGTCGGCGGGTCCCTTCCGGCGGCGATCCAGCCCCCCGCACGCGAGGCCCGGCCCGCGTCGGGTCATCCTTTCGAGTGTCAGACTGTTGCACGGGTCTACACTCGATGGAATGAAGTCACCTCTTCCCGCCGCCGTCGCTGCGTCCCTCCGTGATCTCGTCACCGCCGTCTCGCGTCTCGTGACGTCGGTGGCGGAGACCGCGACGCGGGAGGCATCCTCGGCCGCTCGTTCCGTCGTGTCGGCCGCGGAGCGGAGCACCGACAAGGGCGCGAAGCTGTCGCGCTCCATCAAGGCGCACTGGGACACCATGTCGCCCAAGCAGCGCGCCGCGCGCATCAAGAAGATGTTGGCGGCGCGGGGCCTCAAGCCGAAGCCGAAGAAGAAGGGCCGGCCGTCGGCCCGCAGCGCGAAGCTCAAGGCGTCGATCAAGGCGCACTGGGACGCGATGACGCCGGCGCAGCGCGCCGCCCGCGTGCGCAAGATGCTCGCGGGCCGGGGGTTGGCCCCGAAGGCCCCGCGGAAGGCCGCGCGGGCGAAGTGACGCGCCCGGCGGCGTCCCCGCCGTGCGCGTGCGGTAGGCTGACCCCGTGGCCGACCGAAAACGCCTCCGCCCCGGACGACTGCTCGTCGTCGCGATCCTCGCGCTGCTGATCGCGTTCCTGCTCGAGCTCAACCGCTTCCTGCCCGGGGCCTGGCCCGGCGGGGGCGGCAGCCGCGGGTCGCGACCGACCGAGGTCGGCGCGACCCCCGCGCCGGACCGCGTCGTGGCCGGGCCTCGCGTGCCCCCGCCGACGCCGCCGGAGCGACGGGTCGCGGTCGTCGTGACGCCGCCTGCCGGCGCCCCGGCGGCCGACGTCGCCGTCCGCTTCGGCGACGCCGTCGCGTCGCGCGCGGCGGGCACGGACCCGTCCGCGCCCCTCGAGGTGCCCTCCGCCGCCGGCGTCGACCTGTTCGAGGTGCGCGCCGGCACGACCCGCGTCTGGCACGGCGCGCCGCCGTCCGCGTCGCCCGGCGTCGTGCGCGTTGCGCTGCCGGCGACGGCGCCGGGGCCGCGCCCCGCGGCGGGCGCGGGCCGCGAGGTCGCGGTGCGCGACGACCGCGGGCCGGTCGCCGGCGCCCAGGTCCGGTGGGTGGCCGGCGGCCGCGAGTTCGTCGGGCAGGCCGACGCGAACGGGCGCCTCGCGTTGCCCCGCGGCGACGCGCCGCTGGTGCGCGTGTGCGTCGCGTCCGCGGACCACGCGGAGGGCTGCGCGTACGCGCACCTCGACGCGCCGGGCCCGATCGACGTGGTCCTCGTGCGGCGCGTGCCCGTGGCGACGCGGTTCGTCGCGCCCGGCGGGCAGGCGGGGCTGCGACCGGCCACGCTCCGCCTGCGGCCGCTCGGCGCCCCGCCGCGCGCGTTGTCGCGCGACGAGGGCTTCGACGCGCTCGACACGGCGTTGCCGACGGACCTCGTCGCGACCGGGCGCCTCGAGATCGAGGTGCCCGGGCGGCCGCCGCTGTCGGTCGCGCTCACGGCGCTCGGGCCCGCCACCGAGGTCCCGGCCGGTCGCCCGCTCGCGGTGCGGGTCCGCGATCCCCGCGGGGCGCCCGTCGCCGGGTCGCGCGTGGAGGCGCGGTGGGCGGCCGACGCCGGCGCCGAACCCGCCGACCCCGCGCACCTCGCGTCGCACGGCGTGACGGACGCCGAGGGCGCGGTCGTGCTGCCGGTGCCGACCGACCGCGAGGTCGTCGTCGTCGCCGAGGGCGAGGGTCGCGCGCCGGCGACGGGCCGCATCGCGCGCGGCGACGCGGCCGCCTCGGCGGACCTCGCGCTCGCGCCCGCCGGGCGCGCGCGCGTGGTCGTGCGCGACGCGGACGGGCGGCCGGCCGCCGCGGCGCGCGTGGTCGCGGTCGTGCGCGTCGGCGACGCGGAGGTCCGCCGGTCCGCCGCGACGGACGCCGACGGCGTGGCCCTCCTCGACGGGCTGCCGGTGGGCCGCGTGGACGTGCGCGCGCACGCGCCGGGCCACGCGTGGAGCGCCGTCGACGTCGAGGCCCGCGCCGACGCCGAGGTCGCCGCGGAGGTGCGCCTCGCGCGCGGCGCGCGGCTGCACCTCGTGGTGGAGGACCCGGACGGCGTGCCGCTCGCCGGGGTCGCGGTGCGCTCGGTCGAGCGGCCGGACGCGACGGGCGCGACGCCGCCGCCGGCCGACCCCGACCGCGGGCCCTGGGTCACCGACGCGAACGGGACGCTCGTCGTCGACGACCTGCCGCCCCGCACGCTCGACCTCTACCTGCACCGCGACGGCTACGTCGACGAAGCCGTGGCCGAGGTGACGCCCGGGCGCACCCTGCTCTACGCGACGCTCGTCCCGGCGCCGCGCTGACCCCGTCGCGGGCGGGGGCGCCCGTCGTCCCGCGCGTTCGTCAGACCGTCGTGACGCGGTCGACGGCGCGGCGCGCCCAGAGCTCGAGCATCACGAGCGCGTGCAGGAGCGCGCCGCGCAGGCGCTTGCCCGTGACGTGCTCGCGGAGCAGGCGCTGGGTCGCGTCGGGATCGACGAACCCGCGCTCGCGGGCGCGGCGCGACGTCAGGACGTCCTCGGCGAGCGGGCACAGCGGCCCGGAGTAGAGCGCGTCGCACGGGAACGAGAAGCCGTGTTTGCCGACGCGCGCGAGGTCGGGGTCGACGACCTCCCGCACGTACGCGCGCAGCACCGCCTTCTGCCGGCCGCGGCCCGCGCCGCCCACGGTCTCGAGGCGGCGCGCCGCCGCGGCGACGCGATGGTCGAGGAACGGGTGGCGGCCCTCGACCCCGTGGGCCATCAGCGCGCGGTCCTCCTTCACGAGCAGGTCGTACGGGAGGTAGCGGCGCCGGTCGTCCTCCATGGCCTCGGCGGCGTTGGTCGGGCCCGCGAGGCGCGGCTCGTCCGGGAGGTCGCGCCACACGGGGCCGGCGAGCGCCTCGACCTCCGACGGCGCGGCGAGGCGCATGAGGCCGCGGTAGAGCCCCTCGGGGTCGCCGGCGGCGCGCAGGATCCGCGCGCCGGGCGGCACCGCCTTCTCGAGCACGGTCGCGAGCGGCTCGCGGACCCACGACGGCACCTGCCGGAGCCACGGGCCGGCGCCGAGCAGCCAGTACCGCCGGTAGCCGCCGAAGACCTCGTCGCCGCCCGTGCCGAGGAGCGCCGCGCGGATCGTGGCGCCGGCGAACTTGCCGAGGCCCCACGTCGGCACCGCGCTCGCGTCGGCGAACGGCTCGTCGAACGCGCGCGCGGCGCCGAGCACCCACGGCGTCGGGTCGGCGGGGCACGGCACCTCGACGTGGCGCAGCCCCAGCCGCGCGGCCGTGCGGGCCGCGCGTTTGCCCTCGTCGGCCGCGGGGTGGCCCGGGAACGTCACCGTGTACGACGTGACGTCGCCGCGCACGCGCGCGAACGACGCGACGAGCGCGCTGTCGATGCCGCCCGAGAGGAAGACGCCGAGCGGGCGCTCCACCTTGAGCCGGTCCTCGACGGCCGCGCGCAACGCGTCGAGCACGCCGCTCTCGGGGTCGCCATCGGGCAGCGACGACGGCGGCGGCGGCTCGGTCGGCACGCGGTGGAACGCCACCGAGAGGTCCGGCCGGACCTCCAGCACGTCGCCGGGCTCGAGGCGCGAGACGCCCTCGACCGCGGACCGCGTCCCGAAGACGACGCCGTCCCGGAGCACCTG
Source organism: Planctomycetia bacterium (assembly GCA_016795345.1). Lineage (GTDB taxonomy): Bacteria > Planctomycetota > PLA2 > PLA2 > JAEUHO01 > JAEUHO01. The sequence continues at coordinate 4,414 of JAEUHO010000560.1, forward strand.
CGCGATCGCGACGGGATCGGCCCGCGGGACCACGAGGCCCGTCGCGAGCAGGGCGTCGACGGTCGAGGCGAACACGAGGCCCCGCGGCGTCCGCGACCACGCGAGCGGGCGCACGCCCGCCGGGTCGCGGCCGAGGAGCAGCGGGCCGTCGGGCCCCGCGAGGAACGCGAAGGCGTACGACCCCTCGACCCGCGACAGGCCCGCGACCCCCTCCCGCTCGAGGAGCGCCGCCAGCACCTCGCCGTCGCACCGCGTGCGGAACACCTCGCCGCGCGCGGCCAGCTGGGTCCGCAGCGCGTCGTGGTTGTAGATCTCGCCGTTCACGACGAGGATCGCGCCC
>JAEUHO010000425.1 GCA_016795345.1 Planctomycetia bacterium
GTCGTCCAGGACCCCGGCACCGGGCGGTGGTACGTGGACCGCACGGCCAACGCGCAGCGGTTCGACGCGACGAGCGCCACCCTGACGAAGGTCGTCGGGTCCGCGGTGTCGGCCGACACCGACGACGCCGGCGCGGCGCTCGCGGCGGGCGTCGTCACGGGCACCATCGGCAACTGCTCCGGCGGCCAGTCGCCCTGGGGCACGGTGTTCTCCTGCAACGAGAACGTGCAGGACTACTACGGCGACCTCGAGGCCTGCTGGGACAGCAACAACAACTTCGTCGCCGGCACGGGCTTCGACGCCGGCGCCGCGGTGAACCCGACGTTCGCGTCGTCCACCGCCGAGACGGCCGAGTTCGGGCGCTCGTCCGAGCCCAACCAGCGCCACCCCCGCGACTCGACGGGGTGGATCGAGGAGTTCGACGTCGCCACCTCGGGCGCGCCCCTCGCCACCAGCGAGTGGTACGGCAAGACCACGGCCGGCGTCGGCCACCGCAAGGTCGGCGTCTTCGGCCGCGCGCGCTGGGAGAACACGGCGTTCGTGACGGACGCGCAGTGGAAGCTCCCGGTCGGCCAGCCGGTCGTCGTCTACGCCGCCGACGACCGCCGCGGCGGGCGCATCTTCAAGTGGGTCAGCGCCGCGCCCTACACCGCGGGCATGACGAAGGCCCAGGTCCGCGCGCTGCTCGACACCGGCACGCTGTACGTCTCGCAGTTCGACGGCCTCAACAACGCGACCGGGCTCACCCTCGCCGCGGGCAACGCCACCCCGACCGAGGCGGCCCCGGGCAGCGGCCGGTGGATCCGCCTGTCCACGGCCAGCACCGACGTCGCGCCCAACGCGGCCGCGCTCGGCGCCGGCACCACCGTCGGCGCGGCGCTCCAGAGCAACACCTGGAACAGCCTCGGCGGCTTCCCGAACGACGACGCGGTCCGCCGCGCGTTGTTCACCGCCTGCGCCAAGATCGGCATCGTCGAGCTGAACCGCCCCGAGGACGTCGAGTGGAACCCGCTCGACCCGAGCGGGACCCCGCGCCTCTACGTCGCGTTCACGAACTTCAACGGCGGCCTCGCCCTCAAGGCCAACGGCACGCTCAACCTCGCGCCGCGCGAGCCCAACCGCACGGACCGCGACGGCGCGATCTTCGCGATGCAGGAGGCGAGCCCCGCCACGCCGGCGACCTCGCTGACGTTCGCGTACTTCCAGGTCTGGAAGGGGACGAACGGCACGGGCGTCTTCGACGCGTCGTCCGCCGACAACCTCATGATCGACCGCGACGGCGGCGTGTGGTTCGGCACCGACGGCAACTTCGGCCGCAACGGCCGCGCGGACTCGCTCTACTACCTCGACCTCGACCCGACCCACAAGTCGGGCCAGCCGGGGATCCTGACGCCGACGTGGGGACGCAACTTCCGCGTCGTCGCCGGCCCCAGCGACTCCGAGGCCACGGGCCCGTGCCTGTCGTCCGACATGCGCTCGCTGTTCTTCAACGCGCAGCACCCCGGCGAGGGCAGCACCGTCCAGAGCACCTGGCCGCAGGTCCGCTGACCTCCCGTCCGCCGTCCGAGGGGCCGCCGCCAACCCCGGCGCGCCTCCTGCCCCACGGGGCGTCGTCGTGAGACGCCGCCCCGTCTTCCGTTCCCCCGACCGAGCACCGCCCATGCACGACCCCGCCGCGTCCGCCGTCCCGCCGTCGCCCGCCCCGCTCGCCGCGCTCCCGCTGGTCGTCGCGCTGGTCATCGGCGGCCTCGCCGCGTTGTTCGCGTGCGCGCCCGGGTCGCCCGGGCCCGCCGCGACCACCCCGACGGTGGACGCCACGTACGACCCGCTGGCCTTCGCCGCCACCCGCGCCGGGGCCGTCGCCAACCTCGAGGCCTCCATCCCGCCGCTCTGCTACACGCAGACCGGCGGCGTCTCGAACCCCTGCTGGGCGTGCCACACCGCGCCGCTCGCCCCCAACCAGCTCGAGGACGCCGACCTGCAGGAGGCGTACGCCTTCAGCGACGTCGGCCTCGAGAACCACTGGACCAACCTCTTCGTCGACCGCCGCCCCGCGATCGCGGCCACCTCCGACGCCGACGCGCTGGCGTGGATCCGCACCGACAACTACGCCGCCCTGCGCGCCGCGCTCGCCGCCCGCGCCGGCTACCCGGGCTGGGTCCCCGACCTCGACTTCGCCGCGGGCTTCGACGCCGACGGCTTCGCCCGCGACGGCAGCGGCTGGCGCGCGGTGCGCTACACGCCGTTCGTCGGCACCTTCTGGCCCACCAACGGCAGCAGCGACGACGTGTTCGTCCGGCTCCCGCGCGCGTTCCGCACCGACGCGACGGGCGCACCGTCGCCGGCGCTCGAGCGGGTCAACTACGCGATCCTCGAGGCCGCCATCGCCGGCGACCCGCGGCGGGCCGACCGCGACGTCGTGCGCGCCGTCGGCCCCGTGGACGAAGGCGCCGCGGGCCTCGACCTCGACGGCGACGGCCGCGTCGGCGGCGTGGTCACCACGCTGCGGGGCCTGCCCGCGCGGTACGTCGGGGGCGCCGACGGCGTCGTGGTCCGGCGCCGCCTCTACCCCGAGGGCGTGGCGTTCCTCCACACCGTCCGCTACGTCGACCCGGACGCCCCCGACCTCCGCTCGGCGCGCCTGAAGGAGGTCCGCTACATGGTGAAGGCCGACGACCCCGACGCGTGGGCCCGCAACCGCGCCGCCGAGAAGGAGCTCGCGGAGAAGGAGGAGGGCCGCGTCCCGGTCTACCGCGGCGCGGCGGACGTCGGCCTCGCGAACGCGTTCGGCTGGCGGCTCCAGGGCTTCATCGAGGCCGCCGACGGCCGCCTCCGGCTCCAGACCGACGAGGAGACGCGATTCTGCATGGGCTGCCACACCTCCGTCGGCGTCACGGTGGACTCGACGTTCGCCTTCGCCCGGAAGGTCCCGGGCCCCGACGGCTGGCGCACGCAGGACCTCCGCGGCCTCGTGGACCGCCCGCAAGTCGGCCACGCGGAGCCCGAGGTGCTCACGTACCTCCGGCGCGTCCGCGGCGGCGACGAGCTGCGCGCCAACGAGGAGATGCTCGCGCGCTTCTTCCCGGGCGGCGTGCTCGCCGAGGCCGAGGTCCGCCGCGCCGCCCGCGGCGGCGACCGCGACCTCGCCTGGCTGCTCACCCCGTCGCGCGCACGCGCCCTCGCCCTCGCGAAGGCCTACCTCGCCGTCGTGCGCGAGCAGTCGTTCGTGCTCGGGCGCGACGTGGTGCTCGCCCCCGCCACGCGCGTCCACCGCCGCATCGAGGGCAACGGCGAGACCGAGCTCGGCGCCGCGGGCCTCGTCTTCACCGACGGGACGCTGTTCCTCGACCACGATCGCTGACGGCCGCGGCGCACTCGAGGGCCGCGACCCATCGCTCGAGCCGCCGCGGGTCGGCGAACCGGACGTGCGGGCGCCCCGCGAGGGTGCGCGCGTACCGCCGCCGCACGCGGCGGTGCGACGTCAGCGCCCACAGCAGGATCGAGTCGCGCGTCAGGAACGTCCGCGCGAGCGTCTCGCGGTTCCCGTTGCAGCACGGCACGCCGCGCCACGACCGCGCGAACGAGCGCGCGACCAGCCGCCGGAACGTCGTCGCGAGCGGCACATCGAGCCACACGACGAGGTCGGCGCGGTGCACGAACCGCCGCTGCACGTCGCCGTAGTTGCCGTCCACCACCCAAGCGGGGCCCTCGACCACCGGCGCGAGCCGCCGGGCCAGGTCGTCGCGGGGCCGCTCGACCCAGCCCGGCGCCCAGTGGAGGTCGTCGAGGTGCGTTGCCTCGACGCCGAGGAGCGCCGCCAACCGGTCCGCGAGCGTGGACTTGCCGCTGCCCGTGGGCCCCACGACCCAGACGCGCGGCGGCAGGCCGGTCGGTGGCACGGGCGGCACGGGCGGCACGGTGGGCTCCCGGAGGCAGTCGAGCCCGAGGGTACGCGAGGCCCGGCGGCCGCCGGGCCTCGCGTACCGCGCGCCCGGGGGCTGCGTCCCCCGCCCCGAGATCCTCAGGAGTCCTACGTACCGAGCATCCGCTCGACGAACGTCGCGGCGTCGGGCGCCGCGAAGACGGCCTCGCGGCGGGCGGGGTCCTTCAGCGCGCCGGCGATGGCGCCGAGCACCTCGACGTGGCGGCGGTTGTCGCCGGACGGCATCAGGATCGTGAAGACCGCGTGCACGGGTTTGCCGTCGATGGCGTCGAACGCGAGGCCCGCGCGCGAGCGGCCCACCCACATCGCCTCGGTGGCGACGTTGCTGTGGCGGACGTGCGGGACCGCCATGCCGAGGCCGATGCCCGTCGAGAGGATCGTCTCGCGGTCCCAGAGGGCGTCGAGCACGGCCTTCTCGTGGTCGGCGTGGACCGCGGCCGCCTGGCACGTGAGCACGCCGAGGCGGCGCACGACGTCGCGTTTGGCCTCGCCCGGCGCGAGGTCGAGGACGCGGTCGGGACGGAGCAGGCTGCCGAGCGACTTGCGGACGCGGTCCACGGGACCTCCGGGGCGACCCCGACCCCGGGACGCGGGGTCGAGAGGCGGAACGGTATCATCCGCCGGCCGCGCGGCCTCGCGGCGAACGGCCCGCCGATGCCCACGCGCACCCTCACGCTCGTCCTCTTCGCCTTCGCGTACCTCCTCATCGCGGCCCGGCGGCACGCGTGGCTGCCCGTCGGCCGGCCCACCGGCGCGCTGCTCGGCGCGGTGCTGATGGTGCTGCTCGGCTGCCTCACGCCGGACCAGGCGTACGCGGCCGTGGACGGCAACACGATCGCGCTGCTGTTCGGCATGATGGTGCTGCAGGTCGAGCTGGACCGGTCGGGGCTGCTGGACGCGATCACGTCGTCCATCGCGGCGCGGCGGTGGCCGGCGTCGCGCCTGCTGGTGGCGGTCGTGTTCGGCGCGGGGCTGCTCTCGGCCCTGCTCGTGAACGACGCGGTGTGCATCATGGCGACGCCGCTCGTCGCGCGCCTGTGCCGCGCGGGCCGGCTCCCGCCGCTGCCGTTCCTGCTCGCCCTCGCGACGGGCAGCAACGTCGGCGGCGTCATGACGCTCACCGGCACGCCGCAGTGCATGCTCGTGGGGCGGTTCTCGGGCCTCTCGTTCGCCCGGTACGCCGCCGTGATGGCGCCGGTCGGCCTCGCGCTGCTGGCCCTGACCGCCGCGTGTTTCCTCGTCGCGTTCCGGCGCAGCCTCGCCGGCGTGCGGACCGAGCCGGTGGAGCCGGCCACGCCGCTCGACCGGCCGCGCGCGCGGCGGTTCGTGGCGTGCCTCGCGGCGGTGGTCGTCGGGTGTTTCGCCGGCCTGCCGCTGGCCTGGGTGGCGCTCGCGGGCGCGTGCCTCGTGGCGCTGCTCAAGCGCGGCGAGCCCACGGAGAACCTCGCCCGGCTCGACTGGCCGCTGCTCGTGTTCTTCGCGTCGTTGTTCGTCGTCGTCGGCGGCCTCGCCGCGGCGGGTTGGGTCGACGACGCGGTCGCCGCGCTCACGCCGTGGCTCACGTCCGACCCCGCGTCGCGGCCCGGCGCGTTCGCCGCGTTCAGCGTGGCCGCGAGCAACGTCTTCAGCAACGTCCCGTTCGTGCTCGTCCTCGGGCACGGGTACCCCGCGGCGTCCGACGCGTTCTGGTACCAGCTGGCGCTCACGAGCACGCTGGCGGGCAACCTGACGCTCGTGGGCTCGGTCGCCAACCTCATCGTGGCGGAGGCCGCCGCGAAGGAGGGCACCCACGTCGGGTTCGTCGCCTACCTCAAGGTCGGCGTGCCGCTGACCCTGGTCACGACGGCCGCGGGCCTCGGGTTGCTCGCGCTGCTCGGCTACGCCTGACCGGCGTCAGCCGCCCATGGCCGGGGGCGCGGGCGCCTCGCCCATGGCCGGGGCCGGCGCATCGCCCATCGCCGGGGCGGGCGCGGGAGCCTCGCCCATCGCCGGGGCCGGCGCGGGCGCGTCCTCCATCGCCGGCGCGGGCGTGTCGCCCATGGCGGGCGGCGCGTCCTCCATCGCGGGCGCGGGCGCGTCGCCCATCGCGGGCGGCGCGTCGGCCATCGCGGGCGGCGCGTCGTTCATGGCCGGCGGGGCCTCGCCCATGGCGGGGGGCGCCTCGCCCATCGCCGGCTCCGCCGGCGCGGGCGGGGCCGTGGCGCCGGGCACCGGCTCGCCGACGTCGTTCGAGAGCACGATCCCGAACACCGCGCCGCCGTGCTCCTTGCCCGAGGTCCACGCCGGGGCCGGCTTGCCGACCTGCCAGAGGCGGACGACGCCGTCGGCGCCGCCGCCGACGACCCACCGGCCGTCGCGCGACACCGCGATCGACGCGAGGCCCGCCTCGCCGGGCAGCTCGTACGTCGCGGCGGACTTCCCGTCGGCGGTCGTGAACGCCTCGACGAGCTTGCCGTCGCCGCCGACGAAGAGCGTCGCGCCGTCCGGCGAGAGCGCGAGCGCCGTGACGGCGCCGTGCTTCGTCGCGAACGTGCCCTTCGCCTCGCCGGTCGCCACGTCGAACGCGCGGACGGTCGCGTCGCGGCCGCCCGCGTACACGACGTCGCCCTTCGGCGCGAGCGCCAGCGCGAGCACCTCGCCGGGGTTGCCCGGCAGGCTCTTGAGCTCCTTCCCGGCCGCCGCGTCCCACACGCGCACCGAGTGGTCGCGCGAGGCCGAGAGGACGCGGGTGCCGTCGGCCGAGACGACGAGGGCGGTGACGCCCGCGGTGTGGCCCTCCCACTTCGCGGTCGACTTGCCGGCGCCGACGTCCCAGACCATCACCTTCCAGTCCTCGTCGCCGGCGTAGACGGTCTTCCCGTCCGCGGAGACGGCCAGCGCGGTCACCCCGCCGCCGTGGCCCTCGTAGCGGCCGAGCGGCGCGAGGTCGTCGCCCTTGAACGCGCGCACGCTCTTGTCGGCGGCGCCGGTGAACAGGCGGCTCTCGTCGGGCGCCAGGGCGACGGCGAGGACCGGGCCGTCGTGGGCGCCCGTGACCGGCGCGATCGTCCCGTGGTGCAGGTCCACGGCGCGCAGCGCCTTGTCCGCGCACGCCGTGTAGGCGAACAGGCCGGCGACCGGGCGCTCCCGGACGGCGGGCGGCGGCGGCGTCGGCGCGACCGGCGGCGGAGCCGGCACGGGGACGGCCGGCGCGGGCGGCGCGGCGCCGGGCGTCTCGAACACGAGCACGCCGCGATCGCCGCTGGCGTCGCCGGCGAGGTACCGCCCCGGCATCGTCGGGTCCACGGCGAGCGAGACGAGGCTCGTGCCCGGGTCGGGCAGCGTGGTCCAGGTCGCGCCGGCGTCCGTCGAGCGGACGAGGGCGCGCGTGCCCGTCGTCAGGTTCTGGAGCTGCACGACCAGCTCGGCGCCGTCGCCCGTCGTCGGCGACGCGACGAACGCGTTCACCTGCGGCTGGCCGGGGACGCCGGTCAGCGCGACGTCGGTCCACGGGCCGGGCTTCCCGTCGGCGGCCGGCTCGGAGCGCATCACCCCGACCCCGTCCACCAGGTAGACGAGCGCCGTGCCCTCGATGGCGACGCCCGCGCCGCGGTTCCAGCCCTCGCGGTAGGCGCCCTTGGCGTCCTTGAGGCCCGCGTCGAGCAGCGTCCACGTGGCCCCGCCGTCGCGGGACTCGTACGGACCGCCGTCCTTCTCGTCCTTCGACCACGTGTCGCCGAGGGTGCGGAGCGACACCAGCAGGTGCTTCGGGTCCTTGCGGTCCACCGCGAGCCCCGTGGCCCACGCGGTGCGCTGCGACACCGAGCGGTCGATCTCGATCCGCTTCTCGTCCCACGTCTTGCCGCCGTCGCGGCTGACCGAGATCTCGCAGGCGCGCTCCCACAGCGCGTACCACGTCCCGTCGGCGCCGCGGAGCAGCTGCCGCACGTGGTCCTCGACGTCCTTCGGCTCGAGGGTCGGCACCCACTTCGTGCCGAGGTCGGTGGACATCCACACGCCGTGGCCGGCGGCGAGCCACGTGCCGGGCGCGCCGGGCACGCCGACGAGCGCGGTCGGCGGCGAACCGAGGTTGCCGGGCCGCGTCCACGTCTGGCCGCCGTCCTGCGACGCGAAGATCCAGCCCGTGTCGGTGCTCGCCATCATCTGCCGGCCGTCCGCCGGGTGCGCGCCGGCGTGGGTGATCGCCGGGATCGCCTCGGGCAGCTTCTCCGACAGCGACGTGAACGTGGTCGCCTTGTCCGTCGAGATCCACAGCCCCGTCGTGCGCGAGAGCAGGAACACCGTGTTCTTCGCGTGCGGGTGGACGACGACCCCGTGGGGGTCGAGGTCGGCGTGGAGCGGCCCCTCCCACTTGGTCAGGTTCTCGGTGCGGAAGAGGCCCTGCCCCTCCATCACGGCGTAGACCTGCTTGCGGTTGCCCGCGTCCACGTCCACCGAGAGGCAGCGGCCCGTCAGGAGGGCCTCCTTGCCCCACGTCGCCCCGCGGTCGCGCGACCGCCACAGGCCGCGCGACTCCGCGAGGAACACCTCGCCGCTCGCCATGGGCGTCATCGCGTAGGCCCGGTGCACGCCGGGCCCGCCGGGCTGCGTCGGGCGGAACCGCAGGCCGCGGTCCTCCGACAGCCACGCGGAGCCCGTCATGCCGCCCACGAGGACGAACTTGTCCGACTTGTCGAGCGAGATCGGCCAGGCGTCGTGGCCGAGGCCCGAGTCGAGGAGGTACTTCCCGTCGCCGGTCCCGGCGATCTGGGTCCACGACTTGGCGCCGTCCTTCGACTCGAACAGGCCGCCGTAGTAGCCGCGCGTGATGGTGCCGGCCAGTAGCCGCTTGGAGTTCGACGGGTCCACCGCGACGCCGGCGAGCCAGCTGCGGCTCTGGCTGCGGTCGAGCGAGAAGGTGATCGTGCCCGCGCCGACGTTCTCGAACGAGGCGCCCGCGTTCGTGCTGCGGAAGAGCTTCCCGCGCGAGACGACGTACAGCGTCTTCTCGTCCTTCGGGTCGAGCGTGATCTCGAACGCGTCCCGGTCGCTCGCGAGCTCGTCGAGGCCCTGGCGCAGCGACTTCCACGTCTTGCCCTTGTCGCGGATCTCGACGAGGCCCATCCGCGCGGCCTTGCTGCCGAACGCGCTCGCGTACCACACGTCCGACTTCGGCGCGATGCGCAGGCCGGTCACGCCGCGGACCGAGAGCCCCGCGGTGCGCGACTCCCAGCGCGGCGCGTCCGCGGCCCGCGCGGGCGCACCGAGCGCCGCCGTGAGCCACAGCGCCCCCAGCACGGCGGCGATCCGCCGCCCACCGACACCCTCCCGACGGACGTGCTGACCCATGGCGAGTCTCCGGGACCGAACGCGGCGCCGCGGGGGCCCCCCAGCAGACCTGCCGGGGCCCGACCGCGGGGCGATGGTACCGCTCCGGGGGGCGGCGGACCATCATCCCTTCCGCGGTATCGTCTGCGGGTGCCCTCCCCCCGCGCCGCCGCCTCCCCCCCCGCCGTCCGCGACGCCGCGCTCCGGCTCGTCCGGGCGCTCGGCCTGCCGCCCGGCACCCCGGCGCTCGACGTCCCGTGCGGCACCGGCCTGCTCCTCGCCGACCTCGCCGCCCTCGGCTTCCGCCCCCGTGGCGGCGATCGCGACCCGGCGCCCGCGCGCGCGGCCGGCCTCGACGCCGACGCCCTCGACCTCGAAGCCCCCCTGCCCTACGCCGACGGCCGGTTCGGCCTCGTCACGTGCGTCGAGGGGATCGAGCACGTCGAGGGCCAGCGCCCCCTGCTCGCCGAGGTCGCGCGGGTCCTCGCGCCGGGCGGGGCGCTGGTGCTCACCACCCCGAACGTCCTCGGCCGGCCCTCGCGCACGTCGCTGGCCCGCCACGGCTACGCCCGGTTCTTCCGTCCGATGCCGCCCGGCGCGCCGACGCCCTTCGAGCACGAACACGTCCACCCCATCGACGTGGTCCGCCTCGAGCACCTGCTGCTCGCGGTCGGCCTCGTCCCGCAGGCATGGGACGGCGACCACGGCGCCGGCGCCCGCCCGTCGTGGCGACGCCGCCTCCTGTACCGCCTCGAGGCCGGCCGGTTGCGCCGCCACCACCCCCGCGCCGACCTCCTCGCGCTCCCGGCCGTCTACCACTCCCGCGTCGTCGCCGTCGCGGCGCGCAAGCCCTCCTGACGCGGACGCCCGCGCCCGCCGGGCCCGCGGCGCCCTCGGGACCCGCGCGACGGCGCCCCTCCCCAGGGAGGAACGCGGCCCCCGATCCCCGGGACCGCGAGGCCCGTCCGCTCGCGCGACGCCGCCCCCTGGAGTCCTTCCCCGCAGGAGTCGCCCTCCACGGAGCGGCCCGCACGGCCGTCGCTCCCACCGCCGTCGCGCCCACAGCCAGCGCTTCCCGTGGCCGTAGCCCCACGCGGCGGTCGCCCCATGCGGCGGTCGGCCCGCGCGGGCCGCCGAGCGCGGTCGCGTCCGGTCAGGACGGCTTGCGGCGCGTCCGCGGCGGTCCGCTCGGCTTCGCGCGCGCGGCCGCCGTGGCGCGGGCCTCGCCCGCGGCCGCCAGCAACTCGTCGAGGTACGCGATCATCCCCGCGCGGTGCTCCGGCGGCCCGAGCACCTCGGCGTCGGCGCCGAACCGCGCCACGAACGCGTACAACCACCGCGCGCGGGGCCCGGTGCGGAACGTGCGGACCACCGAGCCGTCCGGCCGCACCTCGACGTCCTTGCGGGCGGCGGCCTCGGTGGCGCGCTGCGCCACGCCCTCGGCGAACCGCACGCGGACCGCGACCTCCTCGCCCGACTCCGCGTACATCTCGTCGCGGCGGTAGAGCTCGGTCGTGAAGTCGTCCGGCACGAGGTACTCGCGGTCGGTCAGCACGACGTCGCGGATGCGGTCGACGCGGAACGGCAGCTCGCGGCCCCGCAGCGCGTCGCGGGCCACGACGTACCAGGTCCCGCGGTGGTCCACCAGGCCGTAGGGCTCGATCTCGCGCTCGGTCACCGCGTCGCGGCCCGCGGTGTAGTAGACGATGCGCGCGGCGACGTTGCGGGCCATGGCCGCCTTGAGGCCGGCGATCGTCGCCGTGACCGGCCCGGGCACCTCGCGCCCCGCGACCGACCGGTCGAGCGCGTCGAGGACGGCGCGGTCGCCGCCGCGCAGCACCGTCCGCAGCTTCTCGCGCAGGCGCGCGGCGGCGTCGCCGAACGGCGGCACGCGGCCGCTGCCGACGCCGCGGAGCGCGAGGCCGATCGCGAGCGCCTCCTGCAGCGTCAGGTGCACGGGCCGGCGCAGGTGCTCGGCGAACTTGATCCGCACCCGGTCGCCGTCGATCTGGAACACGAAGTAGTTGTGCGGCAGGTACGGCGGGACGCCGCACAGGGTCAGCACGTCGGTGATGTCGGCCCGCACCTCGCTCTCGGCGACGCCGAACATCGACGCCAGCTCGCCGAGGCGGATCCCGGGCCGGGCCCGGATCAGCGGCACCATCGCGAGGCAGCGACGGATGCGGTCGAGGGCGAGGGACGACATGGGAGCGGGATCCTACCGGATCGCGGAGGTTTGCGGGAGACGGGGGGCGGCCCGCCGGACGCCCCCGTCAAACCTTGCGCGGCTCGATCACCGACCACGCGCGCGGGCACGCGAGCAGCTCGCGCAGCCGCGCCGTCACCTGCGCGGGCGTCGGCTCGAGCACGGCCGCGAGCGCCTCGGCGAGCGTCGCCTCCTTGGCGTCGAGGCCGAGCAGCAGCCCCGCCGCGCGCTCCGGCGCGTCGAACGAGCGCAGGTACCCGCCGACGGAACGCCGCTTCACGCGCGTCAGCTCGGCCTCGGTGACGGGGGCCGTGGCCGTCGTCGCGAGCTCGCGCTCGAGCCGCGCGCGGAACGCCGCCTCGTCGTCGACGTCGCCGCCGACGGAGGCGAACGCGAAGTCGTGGTCCGCGTGGTAGCCGGCGCCGAACGACTCGTCCACCACGCCCTCGCGGTACAGCGGCGCCTCGAGGCGCCCGCCGTCGGAGAACAGGACGTCGAGCGCCATCTCCGTGAGCGTCTCGTGGCGGACGAGGGCCGGGCCTCGCGTACCCACCGGGGTGTCCTTGATCCCCAGGGTGACGTTGGGCCGCGTGACCGAGAGCGCCTGGCGCCGTTCGGGCGACGCCGGCGCCGAGGGCTCGGCCGACGCGCCCCGCCGGTGCGGGCCCCCGGCCCCCGTCCCCGCGCCGGCGTCCGCGGCCGTGAGCCGCTCGCTCGCCGCGGCGAGCACCGCCGCCGGGTCCACGTCGCCCGCGACGAAGAGGGCGAGGTTGCGCGGGTGGTAGTACGCCGCGTGCACGCGGAGCAGGAGGTCGCGGTCGATGGCGGCGATGGTCGCGGCGCTGCCCGTGATCTCGTGGCGCACGGGGTGGTCGCGGTACAACGCGGCCATCAGGTTGGCGTGGCTCCGCCAACCCGGGTCGTCGTCGTACATCGCGATCTCCTGGCCGATGATCCCCTTCTCGCGGTCGATGCCGGCCGGGTCGGCGTGCATCGTGCGGAGCGTGTCGAGGAGCGTCGCGAGGTTCTCGTCGAACCGCGAGGTGCAGCCGAAGAGGTAGGCCGTGAGCCCGTACGTGGTGTACGCGTTCGCGCTGGCGCCGCGCTTCGCGTACAGGTCGAACACGTCGCCGTCGGGCGTGGCGAACATCTTGTGCTCGAGGAAGTGGGCGACGCCGAGCGGCATGGGCGCGCCGTCGGGGAAGGTCGCGTCGAGCGAGCCGAAGCCGACGCGCAGCACGGCGTAGGCCTTCGAGAACCCGGGCATCGGCCGGACCACCACGGGCGTCCCGAGGGGCGTCGCGGCGCGCAGCACGACGCCGCCGCGCATGGGGACCGGCTCCGACGCGAAGCCCGCCGGGAGCCGGCGCCGCGCCGAGGGGGCGGAGAGGGTCCGGGACCGCGAGGCCCGGCCGCCCGCG
>JAEUHO010000447.1 GCA_016795345.1 Planctomycetia bacterium
GTACGCCGACGGCAAGCAAGAGGCAGTGTTCGGGCTGATCAGCGCCGCGCGAGCCGACGAAGCCCGCTCGAAGCTCCCCGACGATCGTCGGACGCGCCGCCTGGTCGTGATGGGCGAGGCCGCGACGTGGACCGAGGCGACGAAGGACGGGAAGTTCGCGGTGCTGGTGTCGTTCGACGCATCGACGCCGACGACCCCTGGCCTCCACTTCGTCGCGATGGCGCCCGCCGCGCTCTGGAAGGACCACGCGAGCGTCGTCGAGGAGGTGCTGTCGTGGCTCGAGCGCGCGGCGACGCCGCCCGGGCCCGCGCCAGCGAGCGACGGCGAACCCGACGACCTCTTGCTGGCGTCGTGGGGCGGGACCGTGCCCGGTGACCGCGTCGAGGGGCGCGTGGTGCGCGGAACGCGCGGCTTCCCCGGCGCGACCGTGAAGCTCGTCCGGGCCTCGATCGCGGCTCCGGCGGGGGGGCGAGGCGCGGAGGACGTGGCCCGTTCGACGACGACCGCCGCCGACGGCGTCTTCGCGTGGTCGGGGCTCGAGCCGGGGACGTGGGCGGTCGTCGTCGCGGCGCCGGGCGCGGCCGAGCGCCGCGCGTTCGTCCAGACGCAGGCGCCGCCCGCGACGATCTCCCGCGTCGTCGTGGTGCTCGGCACCGCGACGATCGAGGGTCGCGCCTTTGCCCGCGACGGGACTCCGGCGGGCGGGCGGTCGTTACGGCTGGTCCAGCAGGGGGCCCTCGGTGCCGCGACCCTGGCGGAGGTCGAGGTCGACGGCCGGGGTCACTTCCGCGTCGCCGGCCTGCCCGGCGGGATCTGGGGCCTGCGTCTCGACCTCGACGACGACCCGAACGGCGACCACCGCGACACCGTCGTCGAGACGGAGGCCCGCAGGACGGTGACCGTGACGCTCGGCAGCGAGACCCCCGAACCGGTGTGGACCGGCTCGGTGCGCCTCGCGAGCGGCACGCCGCTGCACGACGCGGTCGCGCGGTTGCACGTGTCGTCGATGACGCGGACGGAGTCGCCCACGTCCGTCGGCGTGCGCACCGACGCACGGGGGGCGTTCACGCAGCGCCTGCCGCGCGGCACGTACCACGTGGCCCTGACCGGCGTGCCCCACGTCTCGAGGTTCGCGTTCGACGTCGAGATCGGCCCGGGCGGCCTCGCGCGCGACGTGATCGTCCCCGGCGTCCTCGTGACGGGAACGCTCGTGGACGGCGACACGCGCCGGCCGTTCCCGCCGGCGCGGCCCGGGGCCGGTGCGGCGATCTGCATCCGCCGACCGGACGAACCGGCGTCGCCGACCGCGCTCGGGTTCCCTCCCGACGAGCACGGCACGTTCCGGTTGTTCGGCGTCCCGCCCGGTCGGTACGTCGTGTACGCGAGGCCCGCGCCGGGCGACGACCGGGAAGGCTCGTCCGTCGAGATCGTCGTGCCGGCCGATCGCGACGTGACCGATCTCGCCCTCGACGTCCACGCGCGGTAGCGCCACGCCGCCCATTCCCGTACGCTGGCCCGGACGGGTCGGCGGAAGGAACCCCCTCGTGCGCGTGGACCGAGGCGTCATCGTCGGTGTGCTGCTCGTCGCGCTTGCGGCGTGCGCGTGGCTCGCGTGGCCGCGCCAGACGCGGGCGCCGGCGCGCGACTCGGCGACGGGCGTGCGGTCGGCTGGCTCGACGGCGCCGGCGCCCCTCGCGGCCTCGGGACGCGAGGCTCGACCCGCGGCGGCCACCGGGCCTCGCGTGCCCGACGCACGGACCGACCCACGGCCCGACGCACGGACCGACCCACGGCCCGACCCACGGCCCGACGCACGGACCGACCCACGGCCCGACGCACGGGCCGACGCACGGGCCGACGCACCGGTCGACCCGACGACGGACGCCACGACCGACGCCCCGGCGGACGTCGCGCGGACCCCGACGCGGCTGGAACTGCCTCCCGCGCTGCTCGGACGACCGTTCGAGGTGGACGTGACGTCGCTCGGGCACCGTGTGGTTTGGGCGATGGACGAGCGAGCGACGGTTCGGTCCTCCGCGGGACCGGAGGTGGAGGCGCCGCCGCGTGGCACCGGCGTCGTCCGCCTGCGGACGGAGCACGACGGGACCCTCGCGTTGCCCGGCGGCGAGGATGAAGAGTTCCAGGTGCAGCCGGTGGAGCTCGACTGGATCGTCGCGGTGCCGCGGGTCGGTGTCGGCGCGACGGTGACGGTCGTGCCGGCCTTCGCGTTGTCGGTGCGTGTCGTGGCGGACGCCGACGGCGCGGCGCTCGCGACGTTCGAGGCCTCGGCCACGGCGCAGGGCTCGCAGCGGGCCTTCCGGGCGACGGACGGCGGCTTCGTCGTGCAGTGGCCGCGGAACGGCGCGGAGGCCCTCGATGCGGTCGTCACCGCCGCGGCGCCGGGCTTCCTCCCCGCGACGCGCGACGTGCGCATCGTCGCGTCCATGCCGGTCGAGCGCGTCGAACTGCGCCTCGTCCGCGCGCCGCGCCCCGGAGCCGTCGAGGTCACGGTCGTCGGTGCTCCCGCCGGGCTGCTCGAGCGCGGGTTCGACGTGGAACTCCGGGAGCCGACCAAGCCGCGCTCGCCCGTCGCCCGTCGCGAGGTCCCCGCGGCCGTCGGAGGTGTGTTCCGTTTCGAGCTCGAGCCAGGCACGTGGCGGATCTCGCTGCGGCCGCGCGACGCGTCCCTGGCGGTCGTCGCGTGCACCGCGGACGTCGTCGTCGGATCCGAACGCACGACCGACGTGAGCTGGCGGGTCCCGCCGTGCGGGTCGATCCGATTCGAGTGGAAGGCGACGGGCCCCTTCGGACGCTGGGTGCTGCGGCCCGAGGACGGCGGGACGGCCACATCGCTCGACGTCCCGGACGGTCCCCCGGAGCATCGCCACGTGCCCGCCGGGTCGTACCGCATGATGTTCGACGGCCCGGGCGAGTGCCCGGCCATCCCCTTGGTCGTGAAGGACGGCGAGACGACGGTCGTCGAGCTGAAGTGAGCCGCGCCGCCGCGCGGGCCTCGCGTATCGTGGGGCAGGATCGCGCCCGCGAACCGGACGGAGGCCTGGCGCACGTGACGTCCCGTCGAGCCACGATCGTCGTCGTGGGGCTGCTCGCGATGGGCGTGCTCGTGTGGCTCGCGCGGCCGCGCCCGGACGACGTCGGTTCGCCCGAGGGGGCGCCGGAGTCCGCGGCGGCCGCGCCGGTCGATGGGGTGGCCCCGGCGGCGCTCGCGGCCTCGGGACGCGAGGCCCGGTCCGCGCCGGCCACCGGGCCTCGCGTGCCGGAGCACTCGACCGCCCCCGAGGTGCCGCCCGCCGCGCCGGCGGCCCCGGGCACGGTCGCGTTTGTCGGTGGGCGGCCCGACGGGCCGGTGGAGATCGCGGTGCGATCCGCGGAAGCGGTCGCGGCGCGGCTCTCGTACGGCGATCGACCGTGGCGGTTCCTGACCGGGCCGCGGATCGGCCCGGCCGCGGACGAAGAGGTCGCGCGCGTGACGGTCCGTCCGGACGGTCGATACGACGGAGCGGCCTTTGACGAACCGGGCGTGGAACTCGCGTCGCTGGACCCGGGGTGGATCGTCGTGCGATCGAAGGGTGCGGGCGGCGGCGGCATCACGCTGGTGCCCGCGTTCACCCTGCTCGTGGCGGTGGTCGATGACGACGACGGGGCGGCGCTGCCGCGGTTCGACGCGCGCATCACCGCGCGGGGAGTCGGCGAAGGCCTGTCCGCGCGCGACGGCGGATTCGCGTCGCAGTGGCCGCGGGACGGTGCAGACGCGTTGGACGTCACGGTGACGATCGATGCGCTGGGCTACGTCCCCGCGCAGCGCGAGGTGCGGATCGTGGCGGACCGTCCCGTCGAGCGCATCGAGGTCCGGATGGTGCGCGCGACGGCGGTCGGGACCGTCGCGATCGAGGTCGTCGGCGCGCCCGCCGAGCTGCTGGAACAGGCGTTCGACGTCGAGATCCGATCGTCGGTCGGCGCCGGGCAGGACGTGGCGAGGCGTCCGGTGCCGACGGCCGTCGGTGGCGTGTTCCGCTTCGAGCTCGAGGAGGGCACGTGGCGGATCCGGCTGCGGCCGCGCGACGCGTCGATCTCGGTCGTCGCGTACGAGGGCTCGGTGGTCGTCGTCGCGCAGCGGACGACGGACGTGACGTGGCGCGTGCCGCCGTGCGGGCACGTGGCCATCCGCTACCAAGGCGCGCCGGAACCGACGTACTGGATGTGGACGCCCGCCCACGGCGGGACCGCGAGCCTGTTCGATCCCCGCACCTCGTCCCAGCATCGTTTCGTGCCCGTGGGGCGGTACGCAGTGGTGCCCTGGGTCGGCGCGAACGGCGCGGGTGTGACCGCGGCGGTGACCGAGGGCGAGACGACGGTCGTCGAGCTGAAGTGAGCCGCGCCGCCGCGCGGGCCTCGCGTATCGTGGGGCAGGATCGCGCCCGCGATCGGATCGGAGCCCTGGCACACGTGACCTCCCGTCGAGCCACGATCGTCGTCGTGGGGCTGCTCGTGATGGGCGCGCTCGCGTGGCTCGCGTGGCCGAGCGAGACGAGGGCGCCGTCGCGCGATCGGGAGACGATCGCGGCGACCGGGGCCGCGCGGCCGCCGGCACCGCTCGCGGCCTCGGGACGCGAGGCCCGGTCCGCGACGGACCCCGTGCGTCGCGAGGACCAAGGTGCCACCGAGCGCGCGGTCCGAACCACGACGGGCACGGACCCGGCCCCGGACACGAACGCCCCGGTTCCGGGCGGATGGATCGAGATCGTCCCGGTCGGGCGTTCCAGTGTCGCGGGGATGACGTGCACCGCGTCGAGGGACGACGGCACGCTGCGGGACGACTTCGCCTTCGTCACGCTGACCACGTCGGCCGAGGTCACGTGCACGCCGGACGGCAGGGCGTTGCGATCGAAGGACGTGAGCGGCGGGACGTGGACGGTTCGCGTGCGGACGTCCGATCGGACCGAGCGCTCGTGGATCTACACCGGACCCCGATCGGCGTCGTCCGTCCTCGTGTTCGGCGACTCGGTCGTGCACGGTCGGCTCACCGATCAGCGCGGGGAGCGGCTCGCGGACCGAACCATCGTGTTGAGGCCGATGCGGAGAGCGGACGGTGTGCGGACGCTGGGGCCCGTGGACGAGGTGACCACGACGACGGATGCGGAGGGTTCCTACCGGTTCGACGAGCTGCCCGCGGGGCCGTATCACGTCGCCGTCGGCCCCTCGGGCGCCGACGCCCCGGTGGGCTCGCCGGCGACCGCGGACGTGACGGTCGCGGCGGGCGCGTCGGCGCGTTGCGATCTGTGCACGGATGAAGTGCGTTTCACGCTGCGGATCCGGCACGCGTCCGGATCGGTGCCGCGGGTCGGGGTGATCAGCGAGCCGAGCATCTCGTTCGACCGTCCGTGGGTCCATGGCGCGGCCGAGTATCCAGCGCGTGCTCGCGTCGGGGTCTGCCAGGTCTTCGTCATCTCGGAGGGCTTCCTCGGGAGGATGCACGCGGGCCCGATCCGGGTGGACTGCGAAGGTCAGATCATCGAGCTGCGCGTCCCCGGGGTCGCGGTCGAGGGCGTGGTGCTCGATGCGTCAGGGCGTCCACTCGACCTCGCCGGCGTGGAGCCGGGTCGTCGCCCCGGCGTCGCGCTCTCCGGCGGCGGAATGACGCGCCACCACCGTGGGGCCGTCGCCGTCGACGAGCACGGGCGATTCCGCCTCGACGTCGTGCCGGCGGGCCGGATGCTCGTCGGAGTGCACGCTCCGCGGACCGAGGCGGCCACGGCGGACCCACCGAGCGCGTTCGTGGAGCTCGATGTTCCCGAGGATCGCGACGTGACGGGCCTCGAGCTGCGGCTGCCGGCGCGGTGAGCGCGCGGGCCTCGCGTACCCGCGAGCCCGAGTGGACGGGTGAGGGACGGGTGTGGTCCTGTGGGGCGGGCGCGCCCGATCCGGGAGCGGTGCGCGCGAGGGGCGCCGGGTATAAGGACCGGACGGCCGGCGCGTCCCCGCTCGCGGAGGGCCGCCGGCCCGAGTCCGGTCGCGTTCCCCCGAGATCTCCCGCCGTTCCTCCGCCGAGGGCCCCGTGGACAAGACCTTCCGCAACGCCGACGACGCGCTCTTCGACCTGAAGGACGGGATCACGCTGCTCGCCGGCGGCTTCGGCCTGTGCGGCATCCCCGAGAACTGCATCCAGGCGATCCACCGCAAGGGGACGCGCGGCCTGACCATCGTCTCGAACAACTGCGGCATCGACGACAAGGGCCTCGGCATCCTGCTCGCCGCGGGCCAGGTGAAGAAGATGGTCTCGTCGTACGTCGGCGAGAACAAGATCTTCGAGAACCTCTTCCTGTCCGGGAAGCTCGAGGTCGAGCTGATCCCGCAGGGCACGCTCGCCGAGCGGCTGCGCGCGGGCGGCGCGGGCATCCCCGCCTTCTACACGCCCGCGGGCTACGGCACGCTCGCCGCGAAGGGCCGCGAGACGCGCGAGTTCGACGGCAAGCCGTACGTGATGGAGCGCGGGATCACCGGCGAGTTCGCCATCGTGAAGGCGTGGAAGGGCGACGCCTGGGGCAACCTCGTCTACCGCAAGACCGCGCGCAACTTCAACCCGATGATCGCGACCGCCGGGAAGATCACGATCGCCGAGGTCGAGGAGCTCGTGCCCGTCGGCACGATCCCGCCCGACGAGGTGCACACGCCCGGCATCTACGTCCGCCGCATCTTCCAGGGCAAGGGCTACGAGAAGCCCATCGAGCGCCGCACCACGCGGCCGCGCGCGTGACCGTCCCCGACCCCGCACGAACCCAGGCGAACCGCAGGAGCACGCAGATGGCCCTCGACCGCGACCAGCTGGCGAAGCGCGTGGCGAAAGAGCTGAAGGACGGCGACTACGCCAACCTCGGCATCGGCATGCCGACGACCGTCGCCAACTTCATCCCGCCCGGCATGGACGTCGTGCTGCAGTCGGAGAACGGGATGCTCGGCATCGGCCCGTTCCCGTACGACGGCGACGAGGACCCGGACCTCATCAACGCGGGCAAGCAGACGATCACGGAGATCCCGGGCTCGTCGTACTTCTCGTCGGCCGAGTCGTTCGGCATGATCCGCGGCGGCCACATCGACCTCGCGATCCTCGGCGCCATGCAGGTGTCCGAGAAGGGCGACCTCGCCAACTGGATGATCCCCGGCAAGATGGTGAAGGGGATGGGCGGCGCCATGGACCTCGTGGCCGGCGCCAAGCGCGTGATCGTGATGATGGATCACACCGCGAAGGGCGAGAAGAAGATCGTGAAGCAGTGCTCGCTGCCGCTGACCGCGCTCGGCGCGGTGAGCCGCATCGTGACCGAGCTGTGCGTGCTCGACGTCACGCCGAAGGGCCTCGTGCTGCGCGAGCTCGCGCCGGGCGTGACCGTCGAGGAGGTGCGCGCGCAGACCGAGCCGCCCGTCCACGTGGACGGGCCCGTCGGCTCGATGGTCTGAGCGGCGTCGCGAGGCGGGCGGCGGACCGACGATGGCGAGATCGAGGGGACGGGACCGCGAGGCCCGCGCGCCGTCGGCCCCGGCGAGCCGGAACGGGCCGTTCGCGGGCCGTTCCCGGCGCGGGCCGGCGGTCGCGACGCGGCCGGATCGGCACCCCCGGGGCGGCCGACCCCGCCGACCGCCTTGCCTGCCCCGCGCGGAACGCCGATGATCGGGGGGTGCCCCCGACGCCGCCGCCTCCCCGTGACCCTCCGGCCGACGACCTGCCGTCGGACGAGGTCGAGGCCTGGGTCCGCCGCGGACGCGAGGCCCTGCGCGCGCGGCATTACGTCGAGGCGCGCGAGTGGTTCGACCGCGCGCTCGCGACGCGGCCCGACGACCCGAAGCTGCAGGCCCTCGCCGTGACGGCCGAGTTCTGGCGCCGCCTCGCGCGCGACGGCGACGGGTTCGCGCCCGCC
>JAEUHO010000462.1 GCA_016795345.1 Planctomycetia bacterium
AGCGGGCGAGCGGCGGAGCCGAGGGGGACGCCAGGCCCGCCGCGTTGCGCGACTGGCATTGCTTCCCTGAGACCCCCGGCCCTCGGCCAGCGCGGTCGCCAGCCGTCCGACGCCCCGCGCCCCCCTTCCTAAGGAAGCCCCCAGAGGACCCAGGCGGCCCAGTAGTAGGGGTGTTTCCATCGGGGATCCGCCCGCACCCGCTCCTGCGCCGCCCGCAGCGCCAGCGACGCGCTCATCGGCGCCGAGCCGTCCTTCGGGTTCCACAGCTCATAGAACCGGATCATCAGCGCGCGCGTCGCCTCGTCGTCCACCTTCCACAACGAGCAGACGACGCGGGGCGCACCCGCCGCGAGGAACGCCCGCATCAGCCCCGACAGCCCCTCGCCCCGACGCACCTTGCCCGTGCCGGTCTCGCACGCGGACAGCACCACGATGTCCGCGGGCACGGACGTCGCGACCACCTCCATCGCGGTCAGGAACCCGTCGTCGGCCTCGCTCGGGGTCAGCGCGAGCGCGCTCAGCTCGGGGCGGTCGCGGTCCACGAGCCCGTGGCAGGCCACGTGGACGGCCTTCCAGCGCGGCCGCGTCGCGATCGCGTGGCGCAGGCCGGCCTCCGTCGCCTCCTGCCCGAGCAGGAGGACGTCGCCGACGGCCTTCGCCTCGACGCGCGTCTCCGGCAGGGGCACCAGCCGTCCGCCGCGGACCTCGGGCTTCGGCGCGGGGGCGGGCGCGCCGTCGCGCGTCGCGCCGAACACGGCGCCGGCCGCGGACGACCCGGACGCGCCGTAGTCGGGGTCGCCGAGCGCGAGCACCTGCGTGCCGGGCGCCTCGCGGCTGTCGAGGAGGTACGTGAGCGTCGTGCCCGACGGCACGAACACGACGTCGCGCCCGCGCAGGAGCGCCGAGAACGGCACGTAGCAGAGCGGGCCCTCGGGCGACAGGAGGAGCGTCGTGATCTCGGCGCCGAGGCCGAGCGGCTTGACGACGACCTCCTCGAGGCGCGCGAGGGCGGGCGCCGCGTCCTCGTCGGGGTCCGACGCGTGGAGCGCCTCGCACGCGGCGACGACGTCCGAGGTCAGGCCGAGGCGCACGACGCGCGCGGTCGTCGAGGTCACGACGAGAGCGGCCGCGTCCGGGTGCGGGAGCACGAACGCCACGAACGCCTCGCCCGGCGTGAGGTGGCCCTGGATCTCCTCGAGCGTCGCGCCGCGGTGGTCCCACGACTCCTCGCGCTTCGTCGCCCGCTCGATGCGCGCGGCGAGGTCGAGGCCCTTCGCGCGCACGGCGTCGAGCTCGGACCGCGCCCGCCGCGTGGCCGCGAGGTCGTCGCCGGCGAGGGTCGCGGCGTACGCGGTCGCCGCCGCCTTCTCCGTCGCGCGCAGGGCCTCGCGTTCGGCGAGCAGCGACGCCGGCACCGCCGCCCGCGCGACGCGCTCGCGCACGCCGAGGGTCTCCATCAGCGCGCCGGCGCGGCCGCTCTCGACGAAGTACGACAGCTCGGTCGCGTCGGCGATCCGCACCGCGGCGAGCGCGCCGACCTCGAACACCGGCGCGACCGTCTCGCGGGCCGTGCCCGCCTGCGCCGCGCCGAGGCCCGTGAACAGCCGGTCCACGACCGCCGCGCCCGACTTGGCGATCTCGATCGCCGCGTCGGGGTCGCCCGCCGCGACGCGGGTCCGCGCCTTCACCGCGAGCGCGCTCGCGAGGAGCGGGTCGGCGCGCATGCGCTCGGCCTCGCGCACCGCGCGGTCGGCGAGTTTGCGGGCCGCGGCGTACTCCCCCCCCTCGAGGCGCAGGCGGGCGAGGTCGGCGACGGTCGCCGCGGCGCCGCGGCGGCGCTGCGCCGCCTCGAAGCCGGTGATGGCCGCCTCGAACTCGACGGCGGCCTTCGGGAG
>JAEUHO010000504.1 GCA_016795345.1 Planctomycetia bacterium
CGCGGCGACGACGAGCACGGCGGCCACGAGCGGGGCGACGACGAGACGGGACGCGGTGAGGCGGGCGACGGGGCGGCGCACGGCGGACCACGGTACCCGCGACGGGCCCGGTTCGCGCTGGTAGCCTCCGCGCGATGCCCCGGCCCCGCTTCCTGCGGAAGAAGTACGTCGTGCCCAGCGAGCACGGCAGCTGGGTCTGGTGGATGGGCCCGTTCCTCGTGGGCCTCGTCGTCGGCGGCGCGCCGGGCGGCGGCGTGGTCGCGTTGTTCGTCGCGGCGCTCGCGGCGTTCCTGCTCCACCAGCCCGCCGCGGTCGCGGTGAAGGCCCTGGTCGGCCGGTACCCGCGGACCGACCTCGCGCCGGCGTTGACGTGGCTCGGGCTCCTGGGCCTCGTCGGCGCGGCCGCGGTCCCGTGCCTGCTCGCCCACGACGAGGCGCGCGCGCTCGTCTACGTCGTGCCCGGCGCCGCGTTGTTCGCGTGGCACCTGCGGCTCGTGGCGCGGCGCGAGGAGCGCCGGCACGCGGGGATGGCGCTGCTCTCGGGCGGCGCGCTCGCCTTCGCGGCCCCCGCCGCGTACGTCGTCGCGGGCGGGGCGGACGCGGTGACGCCGTGGGTGTTGTGGGCGTTGTGCGCCGTCCACACCGCCGCGTCGATCACCACCGTCTACCTCCGGCTCGACCAGCGCGCGTGGAAGGCGCGGCCCGGCCCGGCCGCCGAACGCGCCGCGGGCCGCCCCACGCTCGTCGCGCACGCGGTCGCGATCGCCGTCGCCGCGGCCGCGGTGGCCGCCGGCCGCGCGCCCGCCGCGGTCCTGCTCCCGTTCGTGCTCGCCGCCGCCGACGGCGTCGCGGCGGTGCGCCGCCCGTCGATCGGCGCGCGGCCCGCGCGCGTCGGCATGCACCAGCTCGCGGTGGACGTCGCGTTCGCGCTGCTGCTCGCCGTCACCGCGCGCTGACGCCGTCGCGGCGGTCGGGCCCGTCGTCCACGGGATCGGGGTCGACGGCGACCGCGACGGGCGCGCCGCCGCGCCGCCAGCGCAACGCGCGGCGGAGCCACGCCGGCGCGCGACGCTCGAGGTCGTTGATCGCGCGCCGCAGGTCGGGGCTCGACTTCCCGAGCAGGAACGCCGCGACCAGGAGGAACGGCACGCCGGGCAGGACGGGCAACACGACCCCGAGCACGCCGACCATCAGCAGCAGCGTCCCCGCGACCCCGGCCACCACGCGCACCGGGAGCGGCCACGGCCGCGCGTGCGGGTCGAGGAAGTCGGGCAGCTCGGAGCCGCCCGGACGGTCGCCGGAGACGTCGTGGCGCACGGCGCCGATGGTCGCCGGGAACGCGGGCCGTGTCGCCCACAATCGCCGGGCGGTCCGACCGCCCCCGACCGAGGCATGGCGTCCGGGCCTCGCGTCCCGCCCCCCGGGATGTGCCGTCCGCCCGCGGCGGGTCCCGAGGGACGGCGAGGCCGCCGGCGAGGTCAGCCGAACTGGACGCACCGCCGCGACAGGCTCCCGGCCTCCCACCCCGTCACGGGGAAGGTCGCCTTCGCCCCGTCGGCGGCGCCGGCCGCGACGTACACCGGCAGCCAGTGGTCGGGGGTGGGGTGGTTCATCCGCGGCGCCGGCGCCTTGCGCTCCCAGTCGAGGAACGCGTCCACGTCGCCGCGCGCGAGCACGTCGGCCGTCCACGCGTCGAAGTCGGCCGCCCACGCGGGCGTGGCGGCGCCCTCGCCCGCGATCCGGCGGAGGTTGTGCGTGACGTTGCCGCTGCCGAGGATCAGCACGCCCTCGTCGCGGAGCGGCGCGAGCGCGCGGCCGGCGGCGTAGAGGAGGCGCGGGTCCGACGTCGGGATCGACATCTGGAGGACCGGCACGTCGGCCTTGGGGTAGAGCCACACGAGCGGCGCGAACGCGCCGTGGTCGAGCGCGCGCTCGGGCTCGCGGTCGGTCTTGTAGACGGGGCGCACGAGGCGCTCGACCTGGTCCGCGAGCGCGGGCGCGCCCGGCGCGGGGTACTTCACCGCGTACAGCTCGTCGGGGAACCCGAAGAAGTCGTAGAGCAGCGGCACCGTCGTCGTCGCGCCGAGCGTGAACGGGTGCTGCTCCCAGTGCGCCGACACGACGAGGATCGCGCGGGGCCGCGGCATCGCCTGCCCCCAGCGTGTCCACGGCGCGCCGGCGACGGGGTCCACCATCGTCATCGGCGAGCCGTGCCCGACGAACGCGGTCGGCATCCGCGTCGGCGCCGGCGCGGGCGGCGTCACGACGGTCCCCGACGCGAGCGGCAGCGCGCCCTTCGCGGGGTCGAGGCCGCGCGCGCGGCACCCGGCGAGGCCCGCCGCGCCGAGGGCGGCCCAGCGGAGGACGGAACGGCGGCTCGGGACGTCGGACACGGGCGGACCTCCGGGCCGGTCCCCCACGGGACCGATCGACGTCGAAGCGTACCGCACCGCGCGGGCGCGCGGCTAACGCCGGCCGGCGAAACGCGTCCTCCTCCGGTTTCCGCGAGGAAACGTGCCCCCCGCGCCGCGCCGCGGCGCCGATCCCGGAGGTCCCATGCGCCACCCGCTCCGCGCCCTGCTCCCGCTCCTCGCCCTCGCCGGCCTCGCGACCCCCGCCCCGCGCGCGGGCGCGGGCGACGCGCCCGCCGACCCGTTCGTCGTGCACGAGTGGGGCACGTTCACCAGCGTCGCCGGCGCCGACGGCGTCGGCCTCGAGGGCCTCCACCACGAGGAGGAGGCGCTGCCCGCGTTCGTCTACGACCGCGTGAAGATCCGCGCGTGCCCGCTCCGCGCCCAGGGCTGGAAGGGCCTCGAGCGCGCCGCGAACCACGTCACGCAGAAGATGGAGACGCCGGTCCTCTACTTCCACACGAAGACGGCGCGCCGCGCCCGCGTGCGCGTGGACTTCGTCGGCGGCCTGATCTCGCAGTGGTTCCCCGTCACCGACACGTTCGGCCCGCCCGACGGCGAGGCCGGCGCCGGCCGCCTCGACCTCCGCACGGTGCCGCGCTCGTTCCTCGCGTGGGACGTCGACCTGCTCCCGCGCACCGAGCCGCGCCCGGCCGAGGTGCCCGAGGTCGAGGCCGGCGACCCGTGGGCCTTCGCCCGCGACGTGGACGCGGCGTGGGTGCGGACGCGGCCGCGCGAGGCGCCCGGGCGCCTCGGGCCCGTCGAGGCCGAGCACTTCCTCTTCTATCGCGGCCTCGGCACGTTCACGCTGCCGTTCACCGCGACGGCGGACGCCGCCGGCCGCCTCGCGTTCGTCAACGGGTCGGCGCACCGGGTCGCGCGGGCCGTGGCGATCGAGGTCGAGGGCGGGGGTACGCGAGGCCGCCACGCCGTCGTGTGCGACCTCGCGCCCGGCGCGTCCGCCGGCACGTCCGCCAGCAACGCGCGCGGCCTCCTCGACCACCGCGCCTTCGAGGCGTGGCCCGCCGGCGGCTCCGAGGGGATGCGCGGCGACCTCCTGAAGGTGCTGGTCGGGCAGGGGCTGCGCGAGGACGAGGCGCGCGCGATGATCGCGACCTGGTCGCGGTCGTGGTTCGCGACCGACGGCCTCCGCGTGCTCTACGTCGTGCCCCGCCCGCTCGTGGACGACCTGCTCCCCCTGCGCATCGACCCGACCCCCGACCGCGTGGTGCGCGTGCTTCTCGGGCGCGCCGAGGTGCTCGCGCCCGCCCGCATCGACGCGCTCGTCGCCGCGCTCGCGGCGCTCCAGGCCGCGTCGGGCCCCGCGTCGCCGGACGCGCCGGCGGCCGCCGCCGCGCTCGACCGCGTCCTCGCCGTCGGCGATCGGTTCCTCGAGCCCGCGCTGCGCCGCGTCGTCGCGACGACCTCCGACGCCGCGGCCCGCGCCGCCGCGTCGGGGCTGCTCGGGAGGCTCGAGGCCGAGGACGACGCCCGCGCCCGCGAGGCGCGGTAGCCTCGCGTCGTGAGCCTCCTGCGCGACGAACCGGACGCCCGCGTCCCGCCCGACGACCCCGCCGCGACGCTCGCCGCGACGTTCGCCGCGGCGCGCGCGGGCGACGCGGCGGCCTTCGACGCGCTCCACCGCCGGTTCGTCGGCGTCGTCCACGGGATCGCGCTCGCGCGCGTCGGGCCCGACGACGCCGACGACGTCACGCAGGAAGTCTTCCTCACGCTGCACCGCCGCCTCGCCGACGTGCGCGACCCCGCCGCGCTGCCGGGCTGGGTCTGCACCGTCGCGACGCACGCCGCCCTCGACCGCGTGCGCCGCCGCGCGCGCGAACGCGTCGCGCTCGGGGCGGTCGGCGACCCCGGGCCACGCGAGGCCCGCGCGCCGGCCGCGCCCGACCCCGCCGGCGACGCCGACGCGGCGCTCCGGGCGCGCGCGCTCGCGGCGCTGCAGTCGCTCCCGGAGGCCTACCGCGAGGCGCTGGTCTGGCGCCTCGTCGAGGGGCTCACGGGCCCCGAGATCGCCGCGCGCACCGGACGTTCACCGGGCGCCGTGCGCGTCCACCTGTGCAAGGGCCTGGCGCTGCTCCGCGCGCGCCTCGCCGAGGACGGACCCCGATGACCGACGCCGACGACCGCTACCTGTGGGACCGCTCGGG
>JAEUHO010000512.1 GCA_016795345.1 Planctomycetia bacterium
CGAGCCCTCCGACCCCGTGGCGCGACCGCGCCGGCCCGTCGCCCCGAGGGCCCGGCCGGACCCGGGGGCTCCCCCGGTCCGACGGCGAACCGACGCCCCCCCGCCCCGGAGGGCCGCTGTTCCCCCCGGTGACGGGGGACGTCGGAGGTCGCGTACGATCCCGGCGCCGCCCCGAGAGGAACCGCCGGCCCGTGAAGATCCTGATCGTCGACGACGAGAGCGCCATCCGCGACAGCCTCGGGCTGATCCTCCGGTACGAGCACCACGACGTGCTCACGGCCCCCGAGGGCAAGACCGCCCTCGCGCTGGTCGAGGCCCACCCCGACATCGACCTCGTCTTCCTCGACATCAAGATGCCGGGCCGTGACGGCCTCGACGTCCTCGGCGACCTCCTGAAGGTCCGGCCCGACGCCGCCGTCATCGTCATCTCCGGCCACGCGACCTTCGAGACCGCCGTCGAGGCCACGAAACGCGGCGCCTCCGACTTCATCGAGAAGCCCCTCGACCGCGAGGTCGTCCTCCTCAAGGTCCGCAAGGCCCGCGACGTCCAGCGCCTCTCGCGCGAGAACGCGACGCTCCGGCACCGGCTCTCCGACACCGCGGGCCGCATGCTCGGCGAGAGCCCGGCCATGCGCACCCTGCGCGACGTCATCGCCAAGGTCGCCCCGACGCCGGCCCGCGTGCTGATCCAGGGCGAGAACGGCTCGGGCAAGGAGCTCGTCGCGCGCCTCGTCCACGAGATGAGCCCGCGCGCCCAGGGCCCGTTCGTCGCCGTCAACTGCGGCGCCATCCCGCGCGAGCTCATCGAGAGCACCCTCTTCGGCCACGAGAAGGGCGCGTTCACCGGCGCGGTGGACCGCCAGAAGGGCAAGTTCGAGCAGGCCGACGGCGGCACGCTGTTCCTCGACGAGGTCGGCGACATGCCCCTCGAGGCCCAGACGAAGGTGCTGCGCGTCCTCGAGGACCAGTTCCTCACCCGCGTCGGCGGCGGCGGCGTGCAGATCAAGGTGGACGTCCGCGTGGTCACCGCGACCAACAAGGACCTCCGCAAGGCCGTCGAGGACGGCCAGTTCCGCGAGGACCTCTACTACCGCCTCGCGGTCGTGCCCGTCGACGTGCCGCCGCTCCGCGACCGCCGCAGCGACGTCCCGCTCCTCGCGAAGGCGTTCCTCGCCGAGGCCAGCAAGGCCCACGGCCGCTCCCCCGCGCCCGTCTTCACCGACGCCGCGCTCGCGCTCCTCGCGCAGCAGCCGTGGCCGGGCAACGTCCGGCAGCTCAAGAACGTCGCCGAACGCGCCCTCATCCTCCTCGACGGCGACACCTTCGACGCCCCGGAGATCCAGGGCCTCCTCGGCCCGACGCCGCCCGGCGTCAAGCCGAGCCCGCAGGGCGTCGACCTCTTCTCCGCCTGCGCGACCTTCGACGAGTTCAAGGACCTCTCGGAGAAGCTCTTCCTGCAGCACAAGCTCCAGGAGAACGAGTGGAACGTGAAGCGCACGGCCGAGGCGCTCGGCATGCAGCGCAGCCACCTCTACAAGAAGATCGAGCGCTACGGCCTCAAGTAGGGCGTCCGCCGCCGGCCGCCACGGGGACGCAGCCCCCGACCCTCCGGGACGCGAGGCCCGGCCGCCGACCGCCCTACGGCGGAGACACCCGAGGACGGGGTTGTCCCCTCCCGGGGCCGTGGCCCCGGACCCGCCGCGAACGGCCACCGGGCCTCGCGTACCTAACCCGTTGACCGCGGGGCACTTGAGTCGCCCACCGGATTCCGGCACACTCCGGAATCGCATTTGCTCTCCGTTCGGCACCTTCCGTCCCCCGGAGTCCCGCGTGGTCCGCCCCGTCCTCGTCGCCCTCGTCACCGCGGCCGTCCTGGCCGCGCTCGGGATCGGGACGATGGCCGCGGCGCGCGCGATGGGCGACTGCGAGCGGAAGGTCCCGCCGGAGGCCGACCGCGTGTTCGAGCGCGTCGCGTCGGCGTTCCGCAAGCGGCAGGCGACGGGCGTCAGCGAGGCCGTGGACCCGAGCAAGGGCGGCCGCGTCTACCTGTCGCTCGCGGGCATCGACGCGGGCTCGTACACGCGGGAACAGGCCGCGGAGCTGCTCGCCGGCACCTACTTCGCCGACCGCACGGTCGTGAGCCTCCAGCAGGCCGAGGGCTGCACCACCGGCGACGACACGCGGCTCACGCGCACGTACCGCCTCACGACGCAGGCCGGCGGCAAGACGGTGGACGGCACGCTGACGCTGACCCTCCACAAGAAGAAGATCGACGACAAGACGTCCGCGTGGTTCCTGGGGAGCCTGAAGGACGTCTGACCGCGGGTCGGAAGCGGAGCGCGTCCTCCCGCCATCGTGACCCCGTCCCGTCGCCGCCCCCGCCCCCGTCTCGCGCGGCTCGCCGCGGGGGCCGTCGTGGGCGTGCTCGCCGTGGCCGCGCTCGCGGGCTGCGGCGCGGACGGCGACGACCCGAGCGACGACGTCGCCGCGCGGCGCGTGGCCCGCGTCGAGGGCGCGCTCGCGGACGTGACGGCGCGGCTCACGGACGCCCTCGGCCGGGCCCGGCGCGCGCTCGAGCGGCTGCGCGCGACCGTGGACGAGGCCGGCCCCGACGCGGCGGCGCGGTTCGCGGCGCTCGAGCGGCTGCGGGCCGCCCACGACCTGCGGGGCCTCGAGTTCGCCGACGCGGGCAGCTCGTCGGCGTGGGCCGGCGTCCCCGTCGAGCCGCGCGACCTCCCCGACCCGCCGGCGCCGTGGGGCGGGTCGTTCCTGTCCGGCGACGTCACCTGGCACGCCGGGCCGTTCCTGCGCGCGATCATCGTCGCGCGCACCGCCGACGGCGGCACGTCGAGCGCGACCGTCGTGCTCGACGACGGCGGCGGCGGCGTGGCCTCGCCCTTCGGGCCGCCCCTCGAGGAGCGGTGGGCCGGGCGCCTCGGCGTGGCCGCCGTCCGCGTGCTGCCGCGGGAGTCGCTCGAGCGGCCGCCGACCGCCGGCGTCCGTCGGGGCGCGGTGCTCGACCCCGCGACGCGCGCGCCGGTGTTCGCGGTCGAGGTCGAGGCGCCGGCGGACGAGGTGCTCGCCGCCGAGCTCGAGGCCGACCGCCGCCGCGGCGAGGGCTGGTTCGGGCTGGCGGGCCTCGCGTTGTTCACCCTGGCGGCCGCCGCCGCCGTGCGGCGCTGGGTGCCGCGCGGGGTGCCCCGCGGGCTCGCGTGGGCGGTGCTGCCGCTCGTCGTGCGGCAGGGGCTGCGCTGGCTCGACCTGAAGGCCCGATTCCCCGCGCTCGCGAGCAGCCTCGACGCGGCGGCGTTCGCGCGGCACGGCTACCTCGGCTGGATCTCGTCGCCCGGCGACGCGGCCCTGACCGGCGTGGCGCTGCTGCTCGCCGCCCTCGGCGTCGCGCGCGCGCTCCGCGACCTGCCGCCGGGCGCGCACCCCGCGACCCGCGGCGCCACCGCGCTGCTCGGCGTGGGCGTCGCGACGGCGGGGACGGCGCTGTGGCTGTTCTTCGTCGAGAGCGTGATGCTGCACGGCCCGCCGAACCTCTTCGAGGCGGGCGCGTTGTTCCCGAGCGCCGACCGCGTGCTGCGCCTGAGCGCACTCGTCGCGGTCACCGCGGCCGCGTGGGTGTGCTGCCGCGCGGGCCTGCGGCGCACCGTCGCGGCGTGCCCCGACGGCCGGTTCCCCCGCGTCACGGCGGTCGTCACCGCCGGCGGGGCGGCGCTCCTCGGCGCATGGCTGCGCCCGGCGCCGACGCTGCCCGCCTACGCGCCGTTCCTCGTCGTCGGCGCGGCGGCGCTCGTGGGCCGCCTGCGGCCCGACGCGACGCGGCCCGGCGCGCCGAGCCGGGTGCTCCTCGTGTCGATCCTCGCGACCGCCGCGTTGTTCCCGGTGCTGTGGCGGTCGTCGGAGACCGTCGAGAGGACGGACCTCGTCGCCCGCATCCGCGAGCTGACCGAGCGCCCGGACGCCACCGCGTCGTCCCTCGGCGCGACCCTGCCCGCGCTCCTCGAGGACGCGGAGCTCCTGCGCGCGTTCCGCCGGTACGGCGGGCGGGCCAGCGAGTCCGACGGGCTGGCGATCCACGCGTGGAAGCGGCTGAACTTCGGCTCGGACCGCGGCCAGGGCGCGCTCGTGGCCGTCTACGACGCGCAGGACCGCCGCTTCGACCGGTTCGGGCTCGACGTCCCGCCCCTCCACCGCATCCCGGACACGCGCCCGGACCCGGAGCGCGGCGACGCGCCGGTCACCGTCACGTACGTCCCGGCGACGCGCGACCAGGTCGGCGCGACGCTCGCGTGGGTGCGGATGCGCGGCAGCGACGACCGGCTGGTCGGGACCGTCGCCGTCGCGGTGCCCGACGCCCTGACCGTCGAGCTGGCGGGCCTCGTCCCGCGCATCGCCGCGCGCCGCCCGGGCTCCGTCGAGACGTCGCGGCGCGGCGGGCCCACGGAGATGTGCCTCGTCAAGGACGGGGCCGTGCAGCTCTCGACCGACCCGCCGTCGCCGAGCACGCTGCCGCGGCTCGACGCGCTCGCCGGCCTCGACGAGCCGACCTGGTTCCCGGCCGTGGACGGCGCGGGCGCGCCGTGGCTCGCGGTCCCCGCGGGCTCGCGGGGGGTCGTGCTCGTGCGCGGCCGCGAGCGCACGTTCGAGGACGTCGTGTACGGGCTGGCGCGGGCCGTGCTGGTCGGGATCGGCGCGGGGGCGGTGGTGGCGCTGGCCGTGTTCCTGCTGGGCCTGCGGCGGTTCCGCCCGCGGCTGCAGGACAAGATCCTCGGGTCGTACTTCGCGGTCTCGCTGGTGCCGCTCCTGTTCCTCGGCTACGCCAACTGGCGCGACGCCGTCGCGCGCGCCGAGCAGGACTTCCGCGAGCGCCAGACCGAGATCGCGCGGTCGTCGCGCCGCGAGCTGGAGCGCACGGTGTCGCTCAACTTCGCCGAGCAGGTCGAGCGCAACATCGCGCAGTACGCCGACCTCCGCATGCAGGACCTCTCCGTGTACCGCGCGGGCACCCTCGTCGGGTCGTCGCTGCGCGGGCTGGTCGAGGCCGAGATCCTCCCCCACCGCCTCGACGGCGACGTGCACCGCGCGCTCGCGGTGGAGGGCCGCGAGCTGCTGGTCCGCGAGGAGGCCGTGGCCGGCCGCCGGGCCCGCGTCGCCTACACGCGCCTCGGCACCACGGAGCCGCCGACCGCGGTGCTCGCCGTCCCCCTCGTCTACGACAGCGACCGCGCCGAGCTGCGCGCCGCCGAGACGGGCAGCGTGCTGCTCGCGGCCTACCTGCTGGCGTTCGTGCTCGTCGTGGTCGCGGGCATCTACACCGCCCGCGGGCTCGCCCGGCGCCTCGCCGCCCTGTCCGACGCGACGCGCCGCGTCGCGGGCGGCGACCTCGACACCGCGCTCCCCCGCGGCGGCCGCGACGAGGTCGGGGCCCTCGTGGACGCGTTCAACATGATGACCGCGGACCTCAAGCGCCTCCGGGAGCGCGAGGCCCAGTCCGAGCGCGAGTCGGCCTGGCGCGGCATGGCCCGGCAGGTGGCCCACGAGATCAAGAACCCGTTGACCCCGATGAAGCTGATGCTGCAGCAGCTGGCGGCGACGTCGAAGAGCGACCCGGCGTTCGCCACCCAGATGATCGAGCCCACGACGAAGGTCGTGCTCCAGCAGATCGACGCGCTGGCCCGCATCGCGAGCGACTTCAGCGCGTTCGCCCGGTTCCCGCCGCGCGCCATCGAGCCCCTCGACGTCAACGAGCTGCTGCGGTCCGTGGCCGTCCTGTACGCCGGCGGCGAGTCGGCCCGGGAGCGGATCGAGCCCGACCTCGCCGCCGACCTCCCGATCGTCCGGTGGGACCGCGACGAGCTGTCCCGCGTGTTCGTGAACCTGGTGGGCAACGCCGTCGAGGCCCTCGACGAGGCCAAGGGCCGCGTCCGGGTGGACGTCCGGTCGCGGCGGGGGCCGAGCCCCAAGGACGGCCGCGACGGGGTGGTCGTCACCGTGGCGGACGACGGGGTCGGGATCCCCCCCGAGAACATGCGGCGGCTCTTCCAGCCCGACTTCAGCACGAAGACGCGGGGGACGGGCCTCGGGTTGGCCATCGTCAAGCGGATCGTGACGGACCTCGGCGGCGAGATCCGCATCGAGTCGGCGCCCGGACGTGGCACGACGGTGACGACGTGGCTCCCCGCGGCGACGGAAGGGGCCGACGGTCCCGGGCGCGACGGCGGGGCGGCGGGACCTGTTACGTAGCCGGCGGTTCCGCTGCGCGGGGAATGCCGGTAGGCTACGCCCGTCATGAGCGCGACGCCCGACTCCACCTCGTCCTCCCCCGCCTCCGACCTCTTCTACTGCCCGCTGTGCGGCCAGAAGCACCGCGGGAGCCTCGCGTCGATCCGGGACGGCGGCGTCCTCAAGGTGAAGTGCGCGGGCTGCCGCGCCCCGCTCGCCGTCGAGTTCAAGGCCGGGGAGCCGGTCGCGCGGGCCCTCGAGCCCGCCAAACCCGCGCCGGCCGAGCCGGAGGACGACGACGAGGACGAGGAGGAGGAGGAGGAAGCGCCGGCCGGGGCGAAGCCCGCCGCGAAGCCGTCGTCCGGCGCCGCCGGCCGCAAGCCCATCGTCGGCCGCAAGCCGAAGGACCCGGAGGCCCTGGCCCGCGCCCGCGCGCGGCGCGAGCAGCGCCGCAAGGACGAGGGCAAGGCGCCGGCGGCCGCCGCGCCCGCGCCCGAGGAGCCCGCGATCGTCGCCGAGTTCCCGGCCGGGACCCGCGTGGGCCGGTACACGCTCGAGGAGGCCATCGGCCAGGGCGGCACCGGCACCGTCTACCGCGCGTTCGACCCCACGACGAACCGCTACGTCGCGCTGAAGCTGCTCGCCAAGGGGCAGTCCGAGCAGATGGCCCGCCGGTTCCTCCGCGAGATCGAGGTCGAGGCCAACCTCCGCCACCCGAACCTGATGCCGGTCTTCGACCGCGGCGAGCACGACGGTCGCCCGTACTTCACGATGGAGCTGCTGTACAAGCCGTTCACGCTCACGCAGATCGTGACCATGGCGCGCAACGGCACGCTCTCGCGCTACGCGACCCTCAAGCCCTACGGCGACACCGAGACGCTGCTGCACGAGGTGTTCGTGCCGGTGTGCGAGGGTCTCCAGATCGCGAACGTGGAGAACGGCGTCGTCCACCGCGACCTCAAGCCCGACAACATCCTCGTGGACTCGCGGACGCTGCGGCCGTACGTGATCGACTTCGGCATCTGCTACGTCCTCGAGCGCACCGCCCGCACCGCCGGCGTCGCGCTGCCGCCGAGCACCGGCGACGTCGGCATCGTCGGCACGCCGCGGTTCCTCGCGCCCGAGCAGGCGCGCGGCGCCGTGCACGAGCGCACCGACGTCTGGGGGCTCGGCGCGCTGCTGCGCTACTGCCTGACGGGCGAGCCGCCGCTCGCGGCGGCGGCCGGCATCACCCGCGCGGAGCTCAACGAGCGCGTCGCCGCCCTGACCGCGGCGCAGGCCGCGGCCAAGAAGGACGGCGACGAGCGCAAGGCGGCCCTGTGCGCCGAGAAGCTCGCCCGCCTGAAGGACGAGGGCCTCCGCACGATGGACGACCTGTTCCGCGACGCGCGCGAGGGCACGTACCCCGCGCTGCCGTCGTCGGTCCCGGCGGGCCTCGCGGCCATCATCCGCAAGGCGATGGCGGCCAAGACCGCCGAGCGGTACGTCAACCCGCGCTCCCTCGTCTCGGACGTCGAGGCGTTCCTGTCGGGCAACCAGACCCGCGCGGGCGCCGCGGAGGGCACGTCCGCCGCGTCCGTCGCCCGGTCGGTGGGCGGCGCGGTCAAGCGCAACCTCGCCACGGCGTTCTTCGCGCTCCTCCTGGGCGCCGTCGGGTTCTTCGTCGGCCGCGGGGCGGCGCCACGCGAGGCCGGTGGCGGCGGCGCGGTCGGCGTGGCCGACTTCGCGATGCTCCGCATCGACGACCTCGACCGGCGCCTCGAGGCGCTCGGCGCCGACGCCTCGCGCTTCCAGCCGGCGGAGGCCGCGCGCGTGCACGACTTCGTCCGCGGCGACGCCGAGGACCGCCTGCGGTCGCTCGAGGGGCTGCCGCCCGGCACGGCGCGCGACGCCGCGGTGGCGCGCGCGGCGCTGCTGCTGCGCCGGATGGCGCCGGCCCGCATCCACGTCGAGTCCCCGACCCCGGTGGACAAGGTGGTCGTCGAGGACCTCGTCCGCGGCGGCGAGCCGCGCGACGTGGCGCCCGACGCGCTCGCGCTCCCGCCCGGCGACTGGCGCGTCACCGTCGGCGGCGTCCGGATCCCCCTGGTGCTCCCGCTGCTCGTGCGCGCCAAGACCGAGGACGGCGAGCGCGAGCCGGCCCGCGTGACGCTGCGCCTCCCGATCTCGTCCGCGGCGATCCCCACGGGCATGGTCCTCGTGGTCTCCGGCGACGTGCCCGCCGACTACCGCGGGCCCCCGTGGTCGCCGGCGGTGGCGCTGCCGCCGCGGGTCGCGCCCTTCCTCATGGACCGCTTCGAGGTGACGAACGGCGACTGGCTGGCGTTCCTCGAGTCGTACACCGACGACGCGGCCCGCCGCGCCCGCGTCCCGTCGGCGGAGTTCATCGCCGACCCCGAGCGCCCGGGCCACTTCATGCTGCCGACGAGCGTCGGCGCGGTGAGCGCGCGCGACCTGCCGGTCCGCGGGATCTCGCCCGACGACGCGATGGCCTTCTGCGCGTGGCGCAGCAAGCGCGACGGCGCCACCGTCCGCCTCCCCACCGAGGCCGAGTGGGCGGTCGCGGCGGGCGCGCTCCTGCGCTACGACTTCCCCGGCGGGGTGCGCGGCGCGGCGGACGACGGCGACTTCGCCGCGGTCGTCGCGGCCAAGTCCGTGAAGGACCAGTCCCCGTACGGCGTGTCGGGCCTGCTCGGCAACGCCCGCGAGATCGTCACCGTGCTCGGCGCGGCGGCCGGGGCCACGGACCGGTTCCTCACGAAGGGCGGCGGCGCGGGCGACGAACCCGTCGAGGCCGCGATCCGTCGTGTCCGCCCGCTGCCGACCGGCGAGAAACACGCGCGCACCGGCCTCCGCTGCGTGCGCGACGTGCCGACCGCCAAGTAGGCCCCCCGTCGGCGGCGCCCGCCGACCGGCCGCGAGACACAGGGTCGGGGAGACACCGGGGTCGTAGCCCGTTGTCTCGCTGTCGACGCCGAGACACCGGGGTCGTAGCCCGTTGTCTCGCTGTCGACGCCGAGACGGTGGGGTCGTAGCCCGTTGTCTCGCTGTCGACGCCGAGACACCGGGGTCGGAGCCCGTTGTCTCACTGTCGACGCCGCGACGCCGGGGGAGAAGCCCTCGTCGAACGCAGCGCGCGGGTGACGGCGGCCGGGCCTCGCGGTCCCCGGGCGCGGGGGGCCGCGCGATCAGTGCCCCGCGCCGGCGTGGTGCTCGCCCGGCAACGCGACGTGACCGGTGTGGCGCTGCGCGAGCAGGCCGAAGAGGACGGCGATCACGGTCCAGACGACGGGCCACAGCAACAGGCCCCCGGCCCACGGCTGCTCGAAGTCGCGCCGCGCGGGCGAGATCCACCGCGACTCGGGCGCCGGCGGGATCTCGGTCGACCCGTGGCCGCCACCGTGCGAGGCGTGCGCGCCATGTCCACCGCCGTGGCCCCCGTCGTGGCCCCCGCCGTGGGAACCGTGCGCGTCGTGCCCGTGGGCTCGACTCTGATCGTGGCCGCCCGACGAATGTCCGCCGCTCATGACGCCCTCTCGACCCGTGCGGGTCACCAGTGCAGGACCTCTTCGAGGTGCCGACGGGCGTCGGTCACCTCCTCGGCCGCGAGGTCCGGCCCCACGTCGAGGACGCGGAGGGCCTTGCTCGGGACGAGGTGCAGGAGCGTACCCCAGTCGGGTCCGTCGTCCTCGGGTCGCGCGTGGCCCTTCCCGTCGGGCCCCCGGCCGTGGACCGCCACCCCGAGGATCCGGGCGGCGAACCGGTCGCCCCACCCGAGGGGCCCGGGGCCGACGCCGGCCCGCTCGAGGTCCATGGCGCGGACCGGGTCGAGGAACAGTCCGACGGGCCGGCTGGACAGGTCGTCGAGGAGCCACCCCGTCTGCTCGAGGCCGAACAACCCGTCCTTCCGGCCCGACGGCCGGATCGCGATCGCGAGGCCCGACCACGCGCCGAAGGCCGCGTGCAACGCGCGCGACCAGCGCTCCACGGCCCGCTCCGGCGTCTCGTTCGCGGCCGGCACGGCGTCGCCGAGGTCCGCGACGACGAGCGGCCGACGGAGCACCGCCGCGGGCTCCGCCGCGCGATCGATGGCGCCGGCGAACGCGGGCGGCGCGGCGGTCGGGTCGGCGCCCACGCCGCCGAACCCGAGGCCGAGCGACGCCAGCAGCCCCTTGGCCCGCGCGGCGTCGCGCGGGGGCTTCGAGGCGAAGACGGCCTCGAACCCCAGGGAACGGGCGGCCTCGGCCGCGGGCTGTAGCGTGTCCGCGCCGTCGCGAAGCCACCGGGAAGCGAGGGCGAGGGTCATGGGGGTAGCGGACACGGCCGGAGGCGGGACCGCAAGGCCCGCGCGACCGCTGCGCCCGCGCGAGGGCTGCGAAGAGCCTGCCTTCGCGCGGTTTCCGGGGCCCGAAACCCCGAAAAGCCGCTCAACGCCCGCCGACGCGGCGCACGCCGAGCACCAGGGCCCCGTCGGCCGTCGTCAGCACGACCTCGACGTCGCCGCCCGCGACCGACGACAGCAGCCCGCCCGGCTCGACGGCGGGGCCCAGCACCCGCTGCGCGTCGAGCGCCTTCAGGTACCCCGTCACGATGGGCCGCCGCGCGCCCGCCGCGCCGGCGCCGGGCATCGCGGTCGCGCGGACCTCCGCCGCGTACCGCCGCGCCATCGGCTCGGCGCCGCCCCCCGCGACGAGCACCTCGAGGTCGCCGGCCGCCGCCGGGAACCGCGCGACCTCGGCCTCCGCCGGCTCGCCGCCGAACGGGGCGCGCAGGGCCGCGATCCCGCGGGCGAGCGGCGACGTCGCGCCGACCGCCGGCACCGGCAGGCCGAACGCCGCGAACGCCGGCGCCGCCGGCCCCCGCCCGGCCCACGCGAGCGTCCACGCGGGCAGCAGCCCGGGCGACGGCACGGCCGCCACCGTCCACGCCTCGCCGGGCCCGGCCGCGTCGAGCCGCAGCGCCGCGAACCCGTCCTTCGACACCGCCTCGGGCCACGCGACGCCCGCGTACCACAACGCGAGCGCGAGGATCTTCCGCGACCGCGCGTCCGGGCACCGGATCCACGCCGCGGCGTCGGCCGGCGGCTCGGGCGTCTCGGCGAGCGGCGACGTGTCCGCCGCGTGCGCGCGCAGGAGCGGTACCAGCTCGCTCTCGGGCGCGGGCACCAACGTGAGCTCCACGCGGTCGTCCCACGCCACCAGCGTCGCGCGCGTCCACGCCTCCCGCACGAACGGGACGCGGCCCGCCTCGACCTTCGCCACGGCCCCGTCGGCCCCGCCGTCCGGCGCCGTCGAGAGGCTGTCGAGCCGGAAGCCGAGCGCCGCGAGCACCCCCGCGTACGGCGGCCGCTCGGCCACCCAGGGCAACACCGCCGCGTCGACGAGCCGCCGCCAGTCGGCGGTGACGCTGAACCGCGCGCCGTCCGGCAGCGGCGGCAGCCCGCCCCGGCCGCGCCCCGCGTCGAGCGCGGCGCGGTGGTCCCAGGCGGCCGCGGCCCACGCGCCGTGCACGACCACGTGCCGCGCGTGCCGCTCGACGAGGCCCGGGTCGGCGAACGCCTTCCGCACCGCCCCGCCGTCCTCCACCGGCAGCACGAAGAAGCGCGCGTCCACCCGGCGCGTCGGGTCCAGCGTCGCCTCCAGCAACGGCCGGTCGCGCGCGATCCCGGGCAGCCCCGGCAGGTTCACCTGCGCCCCCAGCTCCTCCGACGCCCGCACCTGGTTCGAGCCCTCGGGGGCCGCGTGCGCCGCGTCGAACGCGTCGAGGTCGCGGTACCGCCACACGAGGATCGCGTCGTCGGGGACCATCGCCTCGAGCGACGGGCTGCGCGCCAGCAGCGCGTCGCCGCCCACGTAGGCGAGGCCCAGCAGCACCGGCACCAGGGCCAGCGGCCAGCGGCGCCGGCCCGACGCGGAGACTGGGGTTCGAGCGGGGCTGCGGTCGGGGGCGGTCGGGACGTGGGTCATCGAGGGATCCGGGCCCCGCCTGCTCCGTGCAACGCCGTGCCCGCCGCCCATGGTATCCCTTCGTGGCTTCCATGCCGACCGTCACCCGAAGGGACCCGATCACCCGCGCGTCGTACGACGCCCTCGTGTTCGACCTCGACGGCACGCTCCTCGACGGCGCCGGTCAGGTCACCGCGGCCGCGCGGGCCCAGCTGTCCCGGGCCCGGGACCTCGGCTTCCTGGTCTTCCTGGCCACCGGCCGCAGCCTCGCCGGCTCCAAGGACATCCACGCCGACCTCGGCCTCGACACCGAGATCGTGGCCTACAACGGCGCCTGGATCGGCCACCGCGGCGCCGCCGCGCCCTGGCACTACGCCGCCATCCCCGACGACCTCGTCGCGCACCTCCACCCCGTCGAGTCGCGCGCGGCCTTCCACTTCCGCCACCAGCGCGAGTCGAAGTTCACGCACCGCACCTCGCACCCCGAGCACCCGAAGGTCATGGGCTGGTTCCGCAACGTGGTCCCGGTGGACCCCGCGACGACCCCGCTCCCCCACGACGACCTCCTCCGCGTCAGCCTCTTCTACGGGACCCGCGAGGCCTGCGACGAGGGCTGGCACGCGCTCAGCGACGACGCCCGCGCGCGGCTGCACCGCGAGGTCTTCCCGATGTCGCTCTTCCCCGAGTTCGCCGACGTCGACCTCGTGCTGACGGAGATCCAGCGCAAGGGCCGCGGCAAGGCCGAGGCGCTCCGCCTCCTCGCGGAGCGCTACGGCGTGCCCGCGGCGCGCGTGGTCGCGTTCGGCGACCAGCACAACGACCTGCCGCTGCTCCGCGAGGTCGGGCTCCCCATCGCCATGGGCAACGCGATCGCGCAGGCGAAGGAGATCGCGCACCACGTGATCGAGCCCCACACCGACGACGGCGTGGCCCGCTTCCTCGCCGACCACCTGCAGTAGCGCCGCGTCGGGCGTCCCGTCCGGTCCACGCGCGTCCGTCCCCCACTCGGGCTCCCGGGACCGCGAGGCCCGGCCCGCGCCGCGCCCGCCCGCCCGGCGCCCGCGCCGCGTGATGGACGACCGGCGGCCGGGCCCGGTACGCTGCGCGGATGACCGACGTCGCGCGTCCCGGCGGGCCGAACTTCGTGTGCGTGACCGACCGCAGCGTGCCCGCGGAGACCGGGCGCCTGCTGCGCGCGGCCTGCGACGCGCGGAGCCTGCCGTACCACGAGATCATCGCCTCGGAGTTCGACTTCTCGCCGGACGCCGAGCTGTCCGCGGGCGACCTGCTCTTCAAGCCCGCGGTCGCGATGGCGGCCGGGCGCGTCGAGCAGTTCCTCGCGAACGACGACGTGGCGACGTTCTACCGGACGCCCGCGCGCGCCTTCTTCGACTGCATGAGCCCGTCGCTCATCCTCGAGCGCGCCGGCGTCCCGGTCCCGCGTTCGCTGTACTGCCACGGGATCGACCGGGCGCGGCTGCGCGCCGCGGTGGACCGCCTCGGCGGCCTGCCGGTCGTCGTCAAGACGCCGGGTGGCGAGGGCGGCGTCGGCACGATGGTCGCGGACTCGTTCCCGGCCCTCGTGTCGCTGCTCGACTACGTGCGCAGCCGGGGCACGACGCCCCGACTCGTCGCGTACGTGCCCGACGCGGTGCACTGGCGCGCGGTCGTCGTCGGGTCGCGGGTCGTCGCCGCCTACCCGAACCCGACGGAGGATGACGACTTCCGCTCGCGCCCGTCGTCCGACGCCGCCGAGTACACGTCGTCGCCGCCGGCCGACCTCGCGGACGTCGCCGTGGCCGCGACGCACGCCTTCGACCTCGAGTTCGGCGGCGTGGAGGGGCTGCGGCACGCGAGCGCCCGGCTCTACGTCCTCGAGGTGAACATGCCGTGTTACTTCGCGCAGGCGCAGGTGCGCGGCGGGATCGACGTGGCCGGCGCGATGGTGGACCACCTGCTCGCGAAGTCCCGCGCGATCCTCGCCGCGGGCCGCGGCTGACGCGCGCCGCCGCGGCGGGGCGGGCCCGCG
>JAEUHO010000517.1 GCA_016795345.1 Planctomycetia bacterium
CTCCAGCGCACGCGGCGGCGCAGCAGCCCGCCGAGCACCGCGGCCGCCAGCGCGAGGGCGCCGCCGCCGACGCCGCCGAGGGCGCCGAGCGCCTTGCTCCGGTCGCGGGCGGGGTTCGACGGCGGCGCCGCGAACACCGCGACCGAGACGCGGCCCGGCAGGTCGGCGCGGCTCTCCGTGCGGGCGCGCTCGAGCTCGCGCTGCGCGTCCTCGCGCTGGCTCTGCAGCCGCGTGCGGTCGGCCGCGAGGCCCGAGAGGCGCAGGCTCTTGCGGTTGAGCTCGACGGCCTCGAGCCGCACCCGCTCGTGGGTCGCGACCAGGCTCTCGCGCAGGGCGCGCAGCTGCGCGGCGCTCTGGGCCGAGCCGGCGTCGCCGCGCTTGGCGAGCACGCCGTTCTTGCCGAGCAGCGCCAGCTGCGTGCGCCGGTCCTCGATCGCCTTGTCGAGCACCTCGATCTGGCGGGTCGTCGCCCGCACCTGCGCGTTGTCGTCGGGGTACTTCTGGCGGAGGCCCGCGAGCAGCGAGGACAGCCGCGCGTGCTCGAAGAGCAGCTCGGCCATCGCGTTGTCGAGCACCGTGAGGCGCATGATCTCCTCGTCGGCGCCCTTCAGGTCGCCGTCCGCGGACTTCGCGACCTCCTGGGCGATGGAGTCGTCGAGCTCGGCGATCCGCCGGTCGAGCTCCTGCAGGTACGAGACCTTGTCGAGGTGCGCCTTCGAGAGCGTCTGCGCCTCGTACTCGCCGCCGGTCTCGATGACGAGCTTCTCGTTGGCCGCGAGGTCCGCGGCGAGGCTCGCCTCGCGCTCCACGAGCGCGCGCTCGCGCTGCGACACCGTGCGCTGCGCCGACTCGCCGTGGACGGCGTCGTACGCGCGCAGCAGCGCGTTCACGACGCGGGCGGCGGCGGGGGCCGAGGGCCCGGTGCCGACCACGCTGATCAGCTCGACGCCCTTGGGCCGGTCCACCTTGACGCTGCGCGCGATCCGGTCCGCGCCGTCGTCGCCCGTCGGCCAGCCGAGCTCGGCGAGCTCGGCGTCGGTCGCGGCGCGGAGCAGCACCGGGCGGCTCGTGAGGTAGCTGGCCTGGGTGCTCGCGAACGCGTCGAAGAACGGCGGCAGCAGCGGGCCGTCGTCGTCGGCGCGCATCACGCGCGGCGTCGTCGGCGAGACGCGCAGCATCCCGGTGGCCTCGTACTCCGGCTTCGCCGCCTTCATCCCCGCCGCCGCGCCCGCGCCGCCGAGGACGGCCGCCAGGGCGAGGGAACGCGTCCATCGGCCCCGCAGCGCGCGCAGGACCGCGCGCAGCGGGTGCACCACGGGCTCGTGGTCCGCGGCGTCGACGAACGTCGGATGGGGGGCGGCGTCGCGGGTCACGCGTGCGTCCGGGTCGTCTCGTCGCGCTCCCAGGCGCGCGCCCGGGCCGGCGCGCGGCGGGCGTTCACCGCGGTGGCGACCGTCACGGCGACGTACGCGGGGACCGACGGCCAGAGGTGGGGCCGGAGCGCGACCGACGCGAGCAGGCCGGCCCGGCCGCCGCCGCGGGGCCGCGCGAGCGCGGGGAAGCGCCCGTGCAGCTCGCGGTTGCCCCGGCGGCTGCGGGTCTTGATCCGCACGAGCGCCTTCAGCGTGCGCGGGGCGCGGACGGTGAAGTGGCAGGTCGGGACGGTCACGCGCTCGGCCGGCGAGAACAGGCCGTGCACGAACGCGTCGTCGGCGGTGACGTCGGGGAACTGGGCGAACCGCCGCCGCCCGCGCTCCGAGAGGCCGTACACGCCGGAGCCGACGAGCCCGCGGCGGAAGTGCGGGTGCCGCGTCCACACCGCGTAGAACGCGCGGACCGCGGCCGACGCGCCCGCGAGGTCGACGCGCAGGCGCGGGGCGGCGGCGAGCGCGCGGCCGCTGGCGAGGACGGCCGCGGTCTCGCGCACCGCGCGGGTGTCGAGCACCACGTCCGCGTCCACGTACAGGCGCGGGAAGACGGTCGCGGCGCGGTCGCCGAGGTTGAGCGCGTGCACCTTCGACGCGACCTTCGTCTCGACGACGCGCACGTCCGGGCCGAAGCTGCGCGCGGTCTCGGCGGTCAGGTCGGTGCACCCGTTGGCGACGACGACGATCTCGAGTTCGCCGGGGCGCGCGTCGGCGAGCAGCGCGCGCAGCAGCCGTCCGATGACGTTGGCCTCGTCGTGCGCGGGGATCACGACGGAAGCGAGGGGGAACGGGGTCACGCGGCGGCTCCGACGGGCGGGGGCAGGACGGGGTGGGGGGCGGAGGGGTCGAACGGCTCGCGGAGCGCGTCGGCCAGGGGCGCCAGCTCGTCCGGGGTCCGTTCCCACCAACTTGAGACGCGGACGCGCTCGATCGCGGCGGGCGAGAAGCGATATCGCAACACCCGTGCCGGAACGCCGCCGACGACGGCGAAGTCGGGCACGTCCTTCGTCACGACCGCGCCGGCCGCCACCACCGCGCCGAGGCCGATGCGCTTGCAACCGGGCAGGATCACGGCGTTGGCGCCGATCCACGCGTCGTGGCCGAGCTCGAGCCGGCCCGGCGGGAGCGGGTCGGCCGCGACGACCCGCAGCCGCGGGTCGTAGAAGTACGGGTGCGTCGAGACGCCGTCCACGGGGTGGTTTCTCAGGATGAAACGCACCCCCGGGCCGACGCTCGCATATCGACCGACGCGGACCCCCGGGGGGGCCAGGGCGGGGTCGAAGAGCGCCTCGCCGTAGCTGTGCGCGCCGACCTCGACGCCGTGGTGCTCGGCGAGGAGGCGGCGGGCCGTGGCGCTGCGGCACGCGCCGCCCTCGAGGCGCAACGCGAGGCCCAGCAGCTTCCGCGCGACGCGCCAGCGCCGCGCGGCGCCGGTCAAGCGGTACGCGAGGCGCAGGGCGGGCGCGAGCCGGCTGGTGCGGAGCTCCGTCGCGTGGGCGGCGCTCATGCCGCGACGCCCATCTCGATGAACTGCCGCACCGACGCGAGCAGCGGCTCCGGCGCCGCGCACGACAACATCCCCGCGGGGGGCGCGGCGGGCGGACGGTCGAGCGCGTCCGCGAGCTCGCTCGCGTCGTCGCAGACGCGCAGCCCGGGCCAGCCCGCCAGCCGGCGCGCCGTCGCCACCTGGTGCTCGTTGCGGTGCTCGCCGAGCAGCGCGCGCCGCGGCACGATCACCA
The DNA here is from genome assembly GCA_016795345.1 of Planctomycetia bacterium. GTDB lineage: Bacteria > Planctomycetota > PLA2 > PLA2 > JAEUHO01 > JAEUHO01. Next base: position 3,167 of record JAEUHO010000517.1, read on the forward strand.
GCGGCTTGCCGGCGCCGAGCGCCGACAACGCGATGCCGACGCCGGCGTGCGCGACGACGAGGTCGGCGTTCGCCAGCTGGGCGCGGAACTCCGCGGGCGGGAGGGAGCGCACCCAGCGCACCCGCGAGGGGGGCCGCCCCGCGCCGATCTGCGCGAGGACGTCGCTGCGGCCGCGTTCGGCGGCCCAGCGGTCGACGGCGTGGACGAGGCGGTCGAAGGGAAGCTGCGTACCGACGCTGACGAGGATCAAAGGACGGCTCCGTGGAACGAGGGCCCGTGGTCGCGGGCGAGGTGGGGCCACTGGGTCCAGACCGCGGTCGCGTGCCCCATGGCGAGCCGGGCCGAGTACGAGGGTTCCTCCGCGTTCGCGACGCTGTCGAGGAACAGCGTGCGGGCGCGCAGGAGGCGCGCGAGCCGGATGGCCAGCAGCCCCGGCGCGGCGCCGGTCGTGACGACGACGTCGGGGCGGACGCGCAGCAGCAGCCAGAGGACGGCGAGCGCCGTGCGGATCACCGCGAGCTTGCGGTCGCGGTTGCAGTCGGGCACGCGGACGAACCGGTCCGGCGCGACGTCGCCCGCGCTGCCGCGGTCCACGCTCGCCCAGGTCACGTCCGCGCCCGCGAACGCGGGCCGCAGGCGCTGCAGCTGGATCCAGTGGCCGCCGCCCGAGGCGATGGCGAGGACGCGGGGGCGGCGCTCACGCGACGGCATGGGTCGCCTCCGCGCCACGGGCCTCGCGGGCGGCGTCGATCACCTCGACGTACCGCGCGACCATCCAGGCGAGCTTGCGGTCCCACGAGCCGACGGTCTCGGCGCGCCGGCGCGCGCCCTCGGCGAGCACCGCGCGCCGCGCGGGCGACGCGGCGAGCGCGTCGATCTCGCGGGCGAGGCCCGCGGCGAAGTCCTCGGGGCCGTTCACGGCGACCCGCGCGCCGCAGGTGACGTCGACGACGTGCCCGGGCCCGCCGCGGTCGGCGCAGATCACCGGCAGCCCGTGGGAGAGCGCCTCGAACACCACCGTGCCGCTGGGCTCGCGCCAGCTCGGGAACACGAAGACGTCGGCCGCCCGGTAGAACTCGTCGACGCGCTCGCGCGGGACGCGGCCGTGGAACGTCACCTTCGACGCGACGCCGAGGTCGAGCGCCTCGGTGCGGCACGCGGCGAGGTCCTCGCCGTCGCCGAGCACGTCGAGGGTCACGCGGGTCGTCGGCGCGAGGCGCGCGACGGCGCGGACCGCGTCGCGCACGCCCTTCGTGCGGATCACGCGCCCGACGAACAGCAGCCGCACCGGCCCGCCCGTGACGGGCCGGGCCTCGCGTGCCGGGAGGACGTCGAACCCGGTCTCGGCCTGCACCTCGAACCGCCGCAGCGTGAGGGTGCCGAGCACGTCGCGGACGTACGGGGCCACGCCCACGACGAGGTCGGCCTGCTCGTACGACCGGCGGAGGCGCGGGTCGAAGCGCAGCCGGAAGCGGTCGAGGGACCGCAGCCGGGTGAACCACGGGGCCTTGACCTCGGGCGCGAACGCGGCCGGCGTGGTGAGGGAGCCCCCGACGGGACCCATGACGTAGGGGATGCCGAGGCCGCGGACGGGCGACGCGTAGCGCAGGGCCAGGGGCGAGACCTGGTGGGCGACGTCGAAGCGCTCGCCGCGGGCCAGGGCGTCCTTGACCCAGCGGCGGACGCGGCGCGCGAACCGCCCGTAGCCGGGCTTCATCATCGAGTCGAGGCGCTCGAGGCGCTTCGGGCGCGGGCCCTCGGCCCACTCGACGACGCGCACGCCGGGCAGCTGGGAGGCGGGCGACGGGCGCCCCGCGCGGTGGGTGGTGAGGACCGTCAGGTCCACGCGCTCGGCGAGGCCGCGGGCCCAGCGGTGGGCCGCCCACGACTCGCTGACGTCGGTGGCGTCGCAGCGGTACGCGATGAGGAGGACGGACGGGCGGGCGTTCACGAGCGGACCTCCGCGAGGCGCGGCCAGGCCGCGCCGTAGCCGGCGACGACGCCGGCGAAGTGGTCGCGGCGGCGCTTCACGCGCGCGTCGCGGGAGAAGAGCGCCCGCACGGACCAGAAGGCCGCGCGCGTCGCGTTGAACAGGAACAGGATCGCGTAGGCGGCGGCGGCCGAGACGACGCCTCGGTGCTTGCGGTGCCAGCGGACGATGCCCGACGTCAGCATCAGGTCGCGGCGGTGGTTGCAGCGCCACGCGCTCGCGCTGCCGTGGTGGACGATCTCGCCGACGGGGGCCATCCGGACCGCCCAGCCGGCGCGCCGGATCCGCAGGCACCAGTCGGTCTCCTCGCCGTAGAGGAAGAACGCGTCGTCGAGCGGGCCGACCTGGGCGAGCACCTCGCCGCGGACGGCGAGGTAGCACCCGGTGACGACGTCGACGTCGCGTTCGTCGCGGCGGTCCCACCCGCGGTACTGCGGGCGGCCGAGGAACCTCGGCCACGCGAGCCGGTGCGCGCCCGACGCCATCAGCGTCAGGTTCACGAGCGTCGGGTCGCGGAAGCACGTCAGCTGGACCGTGCGGTCGGTGTTGAGGACGCGGCAGCCCATGGCGCCGACCTCGGGGTGCGCGTCGAGGTACCGCACCGTCCGCTCGAGCACGTCGCCGAGCGCGAGCGCGTCCGAGTTGAAGAGCAGGACGTGGCGGCCGCGCGCGAGGGCGAGCGCCTGGTTGTTGGCGGGCGCGAACCCGCGGTTGTCCGCGTTCGCGATCAGGATCGCCGCGGGGAACTCGCGGCGGACCATGTCGGCCGAGCCGTCGGTGCTGCCGTTGTCGACGACGAAGACCTCGGCCCGCAGGGCGCCGAGGCCGCCGAGGACCGACGCGAGCGCCTCGCGCAGGAGGCCGACGGTGTTCCAGTTGACGATGACGACCGAGAGGTCCGGGCGGCCGTCGTGGGGGGGCGTGACGTTCATGCCCCGCGTAGATCAAAGGGCGTGCCGCGCCGTTTGAGATGCGCGCACCCCCGGGCGGCGTGTCAGGTTGCGAACGCCCGGGGGAGCGCGGCGGGGGCGTGTTGCGGGATGAGACGGGCCGACGCGCGCCGGGGCCCCGCGACGACGGCGCCCGCGGTGCCGAGCAGGAAGCAGAACAACGTGAGGAGCGAGTTCCAGAAGTGCACGGTGCAGCCGCCCAGGGCGAGGCCGGCGATGGCGAACCCGACCGCGCGCCGCAGCGCGGGGGTGCTCGACGGGCTGGGGGCGCGGGTCACGGCGAAGCCGACGAACACCAGCGCGGCGATCAGCGAGAGCGTCGCGGGCGCGCCGTAGCGCACGGCGGTCGCGAGGAAGAAGTTGTCGATGCTCGAGCTCGCCATCCAGTCCGGCCGGGCCCACTCGGCGAGCCCGATCCCGAACAGGGGGTGGCGGCGCACCTCCGCGAACCCGTAGTCGAAGATCTCGAGCCGCGCGTAGCCGGTGCCGGGGCTGAACGTCAGGTACGAGACGAACACCTTCACGGGGGAGCGCGGCGAGCCCAGGACGAGGAACATCCAGAGCGTGGCGAAGATCGACAGCAGCACGCGCCAGCGCCCCGACACGCGGCGGGTGAGGCGGGTCCAGCCCCGCAGGGCCATCACGAACGCGACCGCGGCGAAGGCGCCGGACGAGACGGACGCGACCACGCCGAGCCCCACGAGGCCCGTGCGGAGCAGCGGCCAGGGGTGCCCGCGCACGCGCGACGGGAGGGCCTCGACCGAGAACGCGAACGCCATCGCCGAGAACATGCCGAACAGGATCGGGTGGTCGAACGACGCGAAGGCCCGCGTCAGCCCGAAGCGGCGCTCCATGGCGTGGGCCGACGGGCCGCCGAACGCCGCCTTGGCGGCGTCCCGCAGCACGTGGGCCCCGGTGACCGACTCGACGAGGGCGAACGGCAGCAGGACCAGCAGCACGACGATCGCGAGCCGCGCGGCGGCCTCGAGGTCGCTGGCGTCGCGCACGTACGCGCGGGCGAGCAGGTAGGCGCCGCTCGACTCCACCAGGTAGATCCCGCCCGACTCGATGCCGCCCGCCGCCGGGTGCAACGCGAGCGCGAGCATCGACCACAGGCCGTGGAACACCATCAACGCGTCCACGGCCCGCAGGAGCGGGTGCGTGGGCCGCGCGAACGTGCGCCAGGCCGCCGGGACCATGGCGACGATCAGCAGGATGCGGTAGCCGGACAGGCGGAGGCCGCCGAGCCCCACGGAGGCCTCCGGCGGCAGCGACAACGAGACGACGAACCAGGCGGCCAGCCAGGGCAGCTCGCGACGGTGCGGCGGCTGCGGGGCCGTCACGGCGCCACGGCGCCGAGTGCGAGCGGGGCCGCGGCGCCGCGCGGCAGCGCGTGGCGGACCGCGCGCCCGGCCCCGACGGCCGCGCCCGCGACCGCCACCACCAGCAGGCCCGTCGCGCCGGCGGTCCACCCGGCGGCGAACGCGGCGCCGGACGCGAGGCCCGCCGCGGCGGGGGCCGCGGGGGCGAGCACCGTCGCGACGGAGAGCCCGTGCCGGCGGAGCCGGTGCGCCGCGTGGAGGAGCGCGACGACCTCGCCGAGCGCCGCGGCGCCGACGATCGGCGCGGCGCCGCCGCCGAGCAGCGCGACCGCGACCCCGACGCCGAGGCCCGAGAGCCGCACGACGTTGCTGCGCAGCACGCTGCCGGTGTCCGCGCGCGACAGCGCCGCGGCCACGGGCCCCTCGCGGAGCAGCCGGACGACCGCGCCGGCGGCCACGGCGACGGTCAGCGCCGCGTCCGGGCGGAACGCCGCCCCGTACAACGCGGCCACGACCGGCCCGCCGAACCCCGCGAACCCGGCCCCGAAGACCGTGGCGGCGGCCCCGACCGCGGCGCCCACGGCCCGCGCGCGCGCGTCGAGGTCGCGGGCCCCGCGGGACGCCGACAGGAACGGCAGGGCGAGGTTCTGCGTCACCCGGGCCAGCAGCACCGTCGGGAGCACGCCCAGCGCGAACGCGGCGCCGAACCGGCCCACGTCCTCCTTGGTGGCCGAGAGCACCAGCAGCACGCGGTCGCCCTGCAGGAACGCGAAGAACAGCGCGCCGTTGAGCGCCAGCGGCAGCCCGAACGCCGCGAGCCGCCGCAGCCTCGCGCCGTCGGCGGAGAGCTCGTACCGGCGCTCCGCCACCACGTGCGACAGGACGGTCGCCGCGCACGACTGCACGAGCATCGCGAGCAGGACCGCCGAGAAGTCGCGCCGCCAGAGCGCCAGCGGCGCGGCGGCGGCCAGCGCGAGCGCGCTCGCCCACACGTCCACGCGGGCGCCGGGGGCGAACCGGAACGTGCGCTGGAAGCGGCGCGTGTCGAGGTGCGCGAACCCGCGGACCACGAGGATCGCCGCGACGAGCGCGTACCCCCACGCCTGCGCGCGGACCTCGAACGCGCCCGCGAGGGGGAGGCCGAGCGCGACCGCGAGCAACGCGAGGCCCGCCCCGCGGCCGACGGCGGCGGTGTGGGCGGCGGCCTGCAGCCGCGGGTCGTCGCCGTCGTCCGCCTGCACGAGCAGGCGGTCGGTGCCCGCGTCGCCCAACGCCTCGAGGAACGAGAGGAGGAGGCCGATCGACGCGGCCACGCCCATGTCGGCGGGGCCGAGGAGTCGGGCGAGGACGATGTTGCGCGCGAGGCCGAGCCCCTGGGCGGCGACCTGGCCCGTGAGGACCAGGGTGGCCGCGCGGAGCGCGCGCTGGAGGGGGGACCGGGTGGGGGGCGTCACGCGCTCCCCTTCACAAATCCGGTGCCGGACCTTCACCGGCGTCGGCGTGGATCATCGGGAGACGAAAGAGGTGCACCATGAGAGACGACGCCCCGATCCCGTCGCGGACTGCGACGACGCCCCCGCCGGACGCGCCCGACGCGTCGCGGCACGCCGGTTGCGATGGCCCGACGTCCGCGCCGACGAGCCTCCCGGGCTCCTCGGGCCCCGCGGACGCTCCGAGCCCCACGGCTCCCGCGACCCCCGCGACCCCCACGGAACCCCCGATGCCGCCGACCCTCTTCGCTCCGTCGCCGCTCCGCTCCGAGCGCGCCGACGACCTCCGCTTCCGGCCGCTGCTCTTCGCGTACCTCGACGACCTGCACCGGATCCGCGCCCATCTCCCGACGCTGGCCGGCACCGGCGACGCGGTCGCGGTCGCGCGCTGCGCGCACCGGCTCGCCGGCACCGCGGGCGCGTACGGCTATCCCGAGATCGGCGAGGCGGCCCACGCCCTCGAGCTGACGCTCGTCGCGGGCGAGGTCCACGCCGCGTGGGGCTCCATCGACGCGTTGATCGTCCTGCTCGACCGCGCCCTCGCCGGCGCGCCCCACCTCTGCACGGGCGCCGCGGCGTGAACCCGCCCGACCTGCGCCGCCTGCCGGTGTGGGACGCGCTCCAGCGGCCGATCGCCGCCGTGGCGCTCGTCGCGCTCGCCCCGGTCTTCGCGATCCTCTGGCTCGCCGTCGTCCTCACGTCGGGCCGCCCGTTCCTCTACGGCCAGGTGCGCCCGGGCCTCCACGGCCGGCCGTTCAAGGCGTGGAAGATCCGCACCATGCGCAACGGCGCCGACAAGGACGTCAATCGCCAGCTCGGCGTCACGCTCCGCGACCCCATGGTCACGCCCATCGGCCGCATCCTGCGCGACGTCAAGCTCGACGAGCTCCCGCAGCTCTGGAACGTGCTCCGCGGCGACATGCAGCTCGTCGGGCCGCGCCCCATCGGCTTCGCGCTCCAGCAGCGGCTCGAGCGCGAGATCCCGGGCTTCCACCGTCGGCTCGCGGTCAAGCCGGGCCTCACCAACCTCGGCCAGGTCTGCGTCGTCGAGAACGACGCGGGCGACGGCCTCGTCCGCGACTGGAGCCGCCGCTTCGAGGCCGAGATGCACCACGCGCGGCACCGCAGCGCGGCGTACGACCTCGTCATGATCGCGATGACCGCGTTGTTCGCGGTCAAGAAGGCCGTGCGCAAGCTCCGCAAGGCCCCGGCGGCGCCCGCCGACGGGGTGCCGGTCGCGGCGACGTGACGCGAGGCCCGGCGGCCGCCGGGCCTCGCGGTCCCGGGAGCCCGACCGGTCCCGTCGCGACGGGCGCCCCTTCGCGCCCGCCCCCTCGCGCCCGCCGGGCCCGATGGGGTAGGCTCCCGCCGCCGCCGACGCGCGTCGGCGGGCGGAG
>JAEUHO010000572.1 GCA_016795345.1 Planctomycetia bacterium
TCGTCCTTCGCGACCGGCGGGCGGCCGCAAGGGCCGCGCCCTACAGGTTGTCGCGTTCGACGAAGCGATCGGACGATCGATCGTCCTCGGCGCCATCCCTCCCTGTCGGTGCACGGCCCTAGCATCGGGCGTGGACCGCGATCCCGCCCGCGAGGGCCGGGGACGGACGGTCATGGACGCTCGACGCCTGCCGGCGCGCCACGCCCAACGTTGGCGCGGGCACGACTACTCGGACTGCGGCGCCTACTTCGTCACGATCTGCACGCAGGACCGCATCTGCCGCTTCGGCTCGATCCGGGACGGGGTGCTCGACCACAACGACGTCGGCCGCGCCGCGTGCGAGGCCTGGGCGTCGCTGGGGGCGCGCTTTCCCGGCGTCCACCCGGGCACCTACGTCGTCATGCCGAACCACGTTCACGGCATCCTGACGCTTTCGTCGCACGCGGCGGTGGTGCCTGCACCGCCGCGGTCCGTCGTCCCCGACGCCCGGACGGACTCGGCGGGGATCGTCCGTCTCTCGGACGTCGTCGGCGCGTTCAAGTCGATCGTCGCCGTCCAGTGGCGGCGGCTGGAGACCCTCCGGGCCGGGGTCTCGCCGCCCGGACGATTGTGGCAGCGGAACTTCTGGGATCGCGTGCTCCGGGACGAGGAAGAGGTCTCCCGAGCGGCCGCCTACATCGAAGGGAACGTCGCGAACTGGGCGACTGACCCCATCCGGTCGGGTCTGACGCCCTGACGGGAACCGACGGCGCGGTGCTCCGCGACCTCGCGGAGTCGATGGGGGGCTGAAGGGCCGCGGAGGGCGGCGGCCGTCGGCCCCCCGACGTACGCTCGGCCCGTGGTCGATCCCCTTGCCCAGGGCGTCCGGGACGGTGAGCCGCGCGCGATCGCGCGGGCCATCACCCTCGTCGAGGAGGGCGGCCCCGAGGGCCTCGCACTCCTCGCGGCGCTCGCGGGCGTGGTCGGGCGCGCGCACCGCGTCGGCGTGACCGGCCCGCCCGGCGTCGGCAAGTCCACCCTCGTCGCCGCCCTCGCGCGCGCGTGGCGCACCGCCGGCCGGCGCGTCGGCATCGTCGCCGTGGACCCCACGAGCCCGTTCACCGGCGGCGCGCTCCTCGGCGACCGCGTGCGCATGGGGGCCCACTTCGGCGATCCGGGCGTGTTCATCCGCTCCCTCGCCTCCCGCGGCGCGCAGGGCGGCGTCTCGCTCGCCACCCACGACGTCGCCGACGTGCTCGACGCCGGCGGCTTCGACCCCGTCGTCGTCGAGACCGTCGGCGTCGGCCAGGGCGAGGTTGCGATCGCCGGCGTCGCCGACACGGTCGTCGTCGTCGTCGCGCCAGGCCACGGAGACGGCGTCCAGGCCATGAAGGGCGGCGTCCTCGAGGCCGCCGACCTCGTCGTCGTGAACCAGGCCGATCGCGACGGCGCCGAAGGCCTCGCGGCCGAGCTGCGCGCCGCGATCGAGCTCCGCGAGACGGGGGTCCGCCCGCCGGTCCTCCTCGCGACCGCCACCAAGGGCACGGGCGTCGAAGCGCTCCGGGACGCGATCGACGGCCACCGCCGCGGGCTCGAGGCGCCCCCCGGCGACGGCGCCCTCCGCGGCACCGGGGGGGGCGCCGACCTCGTCGGCCGCCGGGCCTCGCGTGCGGAGGCCCGGATCCGCGACGCCGTCGATCGGGCCCGGTCGGCCGCGTTCTGGTCCGGCCGCGCGGCCGCCCTGGCCGGGTGGGTCGAGTTGGTGGTCGGCGGGCGGGCGACGGTGGCGGAGGCGGCGAGTAGGCTCGTCGAGGATCCTCCGCCCGCCCCTCCCCGCCGCCCCCCGGAGCCCCGACCGTGAGCCCGGTCCCGACCGCCCCCGCCGTCCCGCGCCCCATCCGCGTCCTCGTCGCGAAGGCCGGGCTCGACGGGCACGACCGCGGCGCCAAGGTGGTCGCCTCGGCGCTCCGCGACGCGGGGTTCGAGGTGATCTACACGGGCCTGCGGCAGACCCCCGAGATGATCGCCGAGGCCGCGCTCCAGGAGGACGTGGACGTCGTCGGCCTCTCGATCCACTCGGGCGCCCACATGACCCTGTTCCCGCGCGTCGTGGCGCTCCTCCGGGAGCGCGGCCTCGGGCACGTCGTTGTCACCGGGGGCGGTATCATCCCGCCGGCGGACGCGAAGGCGCTCGAGGCCGTCGGCGTCGGCCGCCTGTTCGGGCCGGGCACCCCGACCCGTGACCTGGTCGAGTACCTCCGCTCGACCGTCGCCGAACGTCGCGCGGCCCGCGCCGCGGGCCCCGTCCGCTGAGCCTCCCTCGATGACCTCCCCGACCTCCGTCGAACCCACCGTCCCGAGCCCGTTCCTGACGGAGGAGCACCTCCAGATCCGGGAGATGGTCCGCGAGTTCGCCGTGCGCGAGGTCGCCCCGCTCGCCGCGGAGCTCGACGAGCACAAGCGCTTCCCGTCCGAGACCATCCCCAAGCTGGCCGAGCTCGGCCTCCTGGGCGTCCCCTTCTCGCAGGACCTCGGCGGGACCGGGATGGACAACGTCGCGTACATGATCGTGGTCGAGGAGCTGTCGCGCGTGTGCGGCACGACGGGCATCACCGTCGCGGCCCACACGTCGCTCGGCACCACGCCGATCTACGCGTTCGGCACCGAGGAGCAGAAGCGCCGCTGGGTGCCGAAGCTCGCGTCGGGCGAGATGCTCGGCGCCTTCGCGCTCACCGAGCCCGCCGCCGGCAGCGACGCCAAGGCCACCAAGGTCACCGCCGTCCGCGACGGCGACCAGTACGTCGTCAACGGCACGAAGATCTACTGCACCAACGGCACGCACGCCGGCACGATCGTCTTCACGGCGCGCACCGACCCGAAGTCGACGGGCAGCGACTCGATCTGCGCGTTCGTGGTCGAGAAGGGCACGCCCGGGCTCCACTACGGCAAGCTCGAGGACAAGCTCGGCCTGCGCGGCAGCGACACCCGCGAGCTCGTCTTCCAGGACTGCCGCATCCCCGCCGCGAACCGCCTCGGCCCCGAGGGCGGCGGCTTCGCGCAGTTCATGAAGACGCTCGAGGGCGGCCGCATCTCCATCGGCGCCATGGCGCTCGGGCTCGCCCAGGGCGCGCTCGACGTGGCGCTCCCGCACGCGCGCGAGCGCAAGCAGTTCGGCCAGCGCCTCATCGACATGCAGGCCGTCGGCAACCGCCTCGCCGACATGGCGATGGAGATCCAGGCCGCCCGCAACCTCGTCTACGAGGCCGCGTGGCGCAAGGACCGCGGGCTCCCGTTCGCGCTCCACGGCTCGTTCGCGAAGCTGTTCGCCAGCGAGGTCGGCATGCGCGCGGCGCACTCCGCGGTGCAGGTCCTCGGCGGCATCGGCTACACGCGCGAGTACCCCGCCGAGCGCATCCTGCGCGACGTGAAGCTCTGCGAGATCGGCGAGGGCACGAGCGAGATCCAGCGCCTCGTCATCACGCGCCACCTCGACAAGCAGGCGGGCGGCTAGGTGGCGCGCCGCGCGCCCGCGACCGCGCGCCGCGCCGTCGGGCCCCGGTCGTGCGCGGGGGACGCGAGGCCCGCTCGCCGCCGAGGGGGTGCCTGACATGGCGCGCTTCCTCGGGGGCCTCTTCGGCGGTGGCGCGGGCGACCTCCGGCAGGGCCTCGCGCGGCTCGAGGCGGGCGACGCCGAGGGCGCGCTCCCGTGCCTCGACCGCGCCGTCGCGCGGCTCCCGAAGGACGCCCGCGCCCGGTACGCGCGCGCCCGGGCCCACGCCGCGCGCGGCGACCTCGCCGCGGCGGAGCGTGACTTCGGCGCCGCGGTCGGCCTCGACCCGCGCTGGGCGCTGCCGCGGTTCGGGCGTGCGTGGGCGCGGCTGCGCTCGGGCGACGCCGAGGGCGCCGCGGACGACGCCGGGGCCGCCCTCGCGCTCGATCCGACGCGCGCCGACGGGTGGTTCAACCGCGCCCAGGCCCGCGTCCGCCTCGGCGACGTCGCGGGCGCCGTCGCCGACCTCGGCGAGGCCGCCGAACGCGCGCCGACGTGGGCCGCGCCGCGGCTCGAGCGCGCGCGCCTGCGCCGCGCCCAACGCGACCTCGCGGGCGCCCTCGAGGACTTCGACGCGGTGCTCGCGCTCGAGGGCACGACCCCCGAGGCCCGCCGCGAGGCGCTCGTCGGCCGCGGCAACGCGCGGCGCGCGAACGGCGACCTCGCCGGCGCCGCGGCCGACCTCGCGGCCGCCGTGGAGGTCGGGGCCGCGTGCGTGCCGGCGTGGTGCGCCCTGGGGCACGTGCGGCTCGCGTCCGGCGACCCGGCCGGCGCCGCCGCCGCGTTCGACCGCGCGCTCGCGCTCGACCCGTCGCGCGCCGACGCGTGGTACGGCCGGGCGACCGCGAAGGAGGCGCTCGACGACGTCGAGGGCGCCCTCCTCGACCTCGAACGGGCCCTCGAGGCCGACCCGGGCACGTCCGCGGAGTGGTACGCCCGCGGGCACCGCAACGCGGCGAGGGGGCGGTGGGCCGCGGCCCTCGCCGACTTCGGCCGCGCGGTGGATCGCGACCCGACGTCGGCCGTCGCCCTGCTGGCACGCGCCGACGCGAAGGCATCGCTCGGCGACCGCGACGGGGCCCTCGCCGACTACGACACCGCCCTCGCCTTCGACCGCACGCTGCTCGAGGGCTGGGTGAACCGCGCCGTCGCCCGCGCGGAGGCGGGCGACCTCGTCGGCGCGGCCCACGACCTCTCGCAGGCCCTCGTGCTCGACCCCGGCTCCCTCGACCTGCTCGAGGCCCGTGGCGAGGCCCGCTGGGCGCTCGGCGACGCCGACGGCGCGGTGGGGGACTGGGACCGCGTCGTCGAGCGGGCCCCCGCGCGCGCGCGGGCGCGACGCCTGCGCGGCGCCGCGCGGTTGTCCTACGGCGACGAGGCCGGCGCCGCGGCGGACCTCGCCCGGTTCCTCGAGGTCGCCGGGGACGACCCCGACGCCGCCGAGGTGCGCGAGGTCGTCGAAGCCCTCCGCGACCGCGGGGTCGCGCCGGACGCCGCGGCGGCCTGAACCGCGGGCGGCCGGGCCTCGCGTCCCGGGAAGGGGACCGGCCGCGGGGTTTCCCGCCTACGATGGGGCGATGCCGACGCAAGGCGAGGTCACGAAGCTGCTCGCGAAGGTGCGCCTCGGGGACACCGACGCCGAGGAGCGCGTGTTCGCGCTGCTCTACGACGACATGACGCGGATCGCGCAGCGGCTCTTCCGCTCGCAGCGGCCCCACCACACCCTCGAGCCCTCGGCGCTGGTGCACGAGGCGTACCTCAAGATCGCCGGCGCGGGCAACGAGTCGTCGTGGCAGGACAGCGCGCACGCGCTCGCGGTGGCCGCGCGCGCCATGCGCCAGGTGCTCGCGAACCACGCGCGCGACCGCGCGGCGGGCAAACGCGGCGGACCGGACCGCGGCGAGCGCGTGACGGTGTCGGGCGTGAGCGACGGCGAAGGGCGCGAGGTGGACGCGGCGGCGCTGCACGAGGCGCTCGAGCACCTCGCGGCGCTCGACCAGCGCCAGGCGCGCATCGCGGAGCTGCGCGTGCTCGCGGGGCTCGAGATCGAGCGGATCGCGACCCTGGTGGGCGTCTCGCCGCGGACCGTCGAGCTCGACTGGAAGATGGCGAAGGCGACGCTCAAGCGGCTGCTCGCCGACGCCGGGCAGGGCTGACCGCGGCGTCAGGCGCGGGCCGTGAGGTCGAAGACGGGCGCGATCTCGATCGGGTGGTACGAGCGCTTGGCCTGCCGCAGGCCCTCGTCGCCGAGGTCCTCCTCGCGGTTCACCAGGCCGCAGCCGAGGGCGGCGATCGCCCGCGCCGACGCGCGGTTGACGACCTGGTAGAGCCCCTTGTACGCGCGGTCGGCCTTCTCGAAGTGGACCGCCGCCACGTCGTCGTCGAGGCGCTCGAACACGCTGAACGCCGCGGGCCGGCCGTCCACGCGGACGAGCACGCCCGCCTGCTCGAGGGCCTCGAAGCTCGCCATCGTCGCGTCGAGGGCCGCCGCCTCGTCGCGGAGCGACGCGCTCGCGTCGCCGCCGGTCGCGGTCCGCGCGAGGGCGCGCAGGACGTCGCGGCACGCGTCGTGGCACGTCGCGCCGAGGGGCGTCACCGTGTGGTCGGGGTGGAGCGCCTCGAACTGCGCGATCAAGTTGCGCTTCTTCGCGTACCGCCGCCCCGGCAGGTCGGCGAGGTCGCGCGCGCGATAGAGGTAGTTGGCGCCCGCGACGTCCTCGACGGCGTCGAAGTGCGCGGCGAGCGCCGGGTGGGCGGCGAGGAAGTCGCCCGCGACGCTCAGGAGCTTCAGGCGGTAGGGCAGCCGGCGCGCCTCGTCGAGGAGCGCGTCGAGGCACGGACCGTCGAGGGGGCCGAGGGGCTGCAGCAGGTGCAGCTCGCCCGCGGGGCCGTGGGGCCGGCAGACCCACACGCAGTCGGGCCCCGCCCGCGTCCAGCGGAACCCGTAGGGCTTGCTCCACGCGTAGAGCGACGCGAACGTGTAGCCGGAGATGCGCTGCGGGAACCGGCGCAGGTGCGCCTGCAGCTCGGCCTTGTCGGCGAGCGTGATCGGGGCGAACACGCGCCCGAGGAACCGGGTCGTCACGTCGGCTCCGGCGGCGACAGCCGCATCGGGACGTAGCCCTCGAGCGGGCGGAACCCGAGCCGCGCGTAGAACGCCGTCGTGCCCGGCTCGGCGACGAGCCCGACCCACTCGAGCCCCCGCGCCGTGCAGTGCGCGGCCAGGCGGCGGATGAGCTCGGCGCCGATGCCCCGCCCCCGGTGCGACGGGAGCACCGCCACGTCCTGCAGGTAGGCGTCGCTGGCGCCGTCGGAGATCGCGCGGCCCATGCCGACCGCCCGGCCGTCCTCGACCGCGACGAGGAACGCGAAGCTCCCCGCCACGAGGGCCGGCACCGCGGCGCGCGCCGCCGGGGTCTCGCGCCACCACCCCGCGGCCCGGTACAACGCGACGAGCTCCTCCGTCGGCCACGCGCGCACGTGCTGGAACTCGATCGGCATCGGAGACGCCCCGCCGCGGACCCCCGCGAGGGTACGCCGCCGCCGCCCGGGCGCCCGGATCCGCCGCGGGTGGGCCTCGCCCCGGCCCGCCCCGGGACGGGGCCCCGCGGTCCGGCGGCCCCGGGTAGCATCCCCGGCCCGGAGCCCCGTGGACCCCGCCCGCTACCAGCGCCTGCGCGAGCTCGTCCACGCGGTGGCGGACACCCCGCTCCCGCAACGCGAGGCCCGGCTGCGCGCGATGGCGGCGGGCGACGCGTCGCTCGTCCGCGACGCGTTGGCGCTCCTGTCCGACCCCGGCGTCGCCACGGAGCACTTCGTCGCGCGGGCGACGCCCGTCGGCGACGCACCGGGCCTCGCGTTGGCGGCCGGGACCGTCGTCGGGCGCTACCGCGTCGGGGCCGAGCTCGGGCGCGGCGGGATGGGCGTCGTCTACGAGGCGGTCGACGCCGGCTCGGGGGCCGAGGTCGCGCTGAAGGTGCTGCAGCCGGGGCTGCTCGCGCTCGCCTCCGTGCGCGAGCGGTTCCTGCGCGAGGCCCGGCTCGGGCTCTCCATCGCGCACGAGAACGTCGTGCGCGTGCTCGACCTCGGCGAGGCCGACGTGGCCGGGCGCGCGCTGCACTACCTCGTGATGGAGCGGGTGCGCGGCCGCACGCTGCGACGGCTGCTCGTCGAGATGGGCACGGTGCCCGAGGCGCTCGTGCGCGAGATCGGCCGGCAGGCGGCCGCGGGCCTCGCCGCGCTGCACGAGGCCGGGGTCGTGCATCGCGACGTGAAGCCCGAGAACGTGCTGCTCACCGACGACCGGCGCGTGCGGATCACGGACCTCGGCGTCGCGAAGGTCGGCGGCGTCGAGGTCGCGCTGACCGTCGAGGGGCAGTTCGTGGGCTCGCTGCAGTACGCGGCGCCCGAGCAGGCGGCCGGCGGCGAGGTGGGTCCTGCGGCCGACCTCTACGCCCTCGGGGTCGTGCTCCACGAGCTCGCGACGGGCGCGCCGCCGTTCCCGGGCGACGACGCCGTGGCGCTCCTGCGCGCGCACGCGGACGTCGTGCCCGCGCGCGCGAACGCCCGCAACCCCGCCGTCAGCGACTTCCTGGCGGAGGTCGTCGCGACGCTGCTCGAGAAGCGGCCCGCGGACCGGTTCGCGTCGGCCGCCGAGCTCGCGCGCGTGCTCGCGGGCGGCGAGGTCGCGCCGTGGTGGACCGAGCGCCGCCGGACGCTCCGGCCGCGCCGCGCGCCGCTCGTCGCGCCGGCGACCCCGCTCGTCGGGCGCGACCGCGAGCGCGACGCGCTGCTCGCGGCGTGGCGGGAGGCCGTGGACGGCCGCGGCCGCGTGGTGTACGTCGAGGGCGAGGCGGGGATCGGCAAGTCGCGGCTCGTGGAGGAGGTCGTGCGGGCCGCCACCGAGCGCGGCGCGTTGGTGCTGCGCACGGCGTTCACGCCGAGCGGCGGCGCGCCGAGCCTGCGCGACGCGCTGTCGAGCGCGATCTCCGAGACGTCGCCCGAGGCCGAGCTGGCGCGGCGGCTCGAGGTGCCGCCGCCGGTCGCCGCGGCCTACGCGGCGCACCTGCGGCGCCGGCCGGTGCCCGCGGGGAGCGAGCCGCTCTCGGCGGCGGCGGCGGGCCTGCTCGCCGGGCGCCTGCTGCGGTCGCTGACCGACGACGGTCCGGTGTTGTGGGTCGTGGAGGACCTGCACCACGCGACCGCCGACGCGCTGCGCCGCGTCCCGGTGCTGGCGCGGGCCGCCGAGGCGCACCGGCTGCTGTTCGTCGTGACCGCGAGGCCCGGCGCCGACCCGGCCACCGTCGTGTCGTTGTCGCTGCTGCCGGCGTCGGACCGCCTCGACCTCGCCCGGCTCGACGACGCGGCGGTGCGCGCGCTCGTGGCGGCGTGGGTGGGCGACGCCGTGGTCGGCGCCCGGCTCGCCGACGTCGTCGCGCCGCGCGCCGACGGCGTGGCGTTGTTCGTCGTGGAGATGCTGCGCGACCTCGAGCGGCGCGGGCTGCTCTCGCGCGGGCCCTCGGGGGCCGCGCTCGGCGCCGGCGCGTTGTCGAGCGTGGGCCCGCCGCGCGCGCTCCGCGACCTCCTCCGCACCCGGCTCGCCGCCGTCGCACCCGCGGACCGCGCGGTGCTCGACCTCGGCGCCGTCGAGGGCGTCGAGTTCGACCCCGACCTGCTCGCGCGGGCCCGGGGCGTCCCGCGGCTCGAGGTGCTCGAGGCCCTCGGCCGGCTCGAGCGCACGCACGAGCTCCTGCGCAGCGGCCCGCGGCGGTTCCGCTTCGACCACCAGCTGCTGCGCGACACGGTGTACGAGGACCTCTCGCCGGCGCTGCGGGCCGAGCTCCACGCGCGCCTGGCCGACGCGCTCGAGGCGGGCGCGCCGGACCCGCTGGCGGGCGAGCTCGCGGTCCGCGTCGTCGCGCACCGGCTGACGGGCCCGGCGCCCGAGACCGCGTCGAAGTGGCTGTGGCCCGCGGTGAAGTACCTGAACGGCGCGGCGCGCAAGGCCGAGGCGTACGCGATGCTGCGGCGCGCGCTCGACGTGCCCGGGATGCTCGCGGGCGTCGCGCGCGTGGACGCCCTGATCTCGACCACGCGCCTGGGCAACCACCTCGGCCGCGGCCGCGAGCTGCCCGCGCTGTGGGACGAGGCCGAGGCGATCCTCGGGCCCGACGGCGACGCCGTGCGCCGCGCGAGCATCGCGCTGGGCCGCGGCTACCACGCGCTCGACGCCGCCGACTTCGCGACCGCCGAGCGGTCCGCGGAGGCCGCCCGCGACCTCTACACCGCCCTCGGCGACGTCCACGCGTCGGTGGACGCGACGGGCGTCCTCGGCAAGGTGCGGTGGTGCCAGGGGCGCCACGAGGAGGCGCGCGCGCTCCACGAGCGGGCCGTCGCCACGGCGAAGGCCGCGGGGCTGACGGTGGCCGCGGCGCGCGCCGACGCCGACCTCGCGGTGGCGCTCCACGAGATGGGCCACTTCGCCGACGCGGAGGCCCGGTACCGCGCGTCCCTCGACGTGCTCCGGGCCCACGGCGACCCCGTGAACGAGGCGATCACGATGATCTGCCTCGCGAACGTGCTGCTCGACCAGGGCCGCCGCGCCGAGGCCGCGCCGCTCTACGACGAGGCCGTCGCGCTGACGCGCCGCGTCGCCGCGGTGCACATTGAGGCGGTCGCCCTGACGAACCTGGGCGACCTGCGGAGCCGGCTCGGCGACCTCGAGGGCGCCCGACTCGCGTTCCGCGGCTGCCTCGAGCTCACCCGCGACACCGGCGAGCGCCGCGTCGAGGGATACGCGCTGCACGGCCTGGGCATGCTCGCGACGTGGGTCGGCGACTTCGGCGCGGCGCGTCGCCACCTCGACGAGGCGCTGGCGCTGCGCCGCGGCATCGGGCACAAGCCCGGCGAGGCCGACACGCGGCTCGCGCTCGCGGTCCTCGAGGCGGAGCGCGGCGACCCCGGGGCGGCCGTCGCCGAGCTCGAGGCCGCGTTGCCCGTCGCGCGCGAGGTCGGCGACCCGTCGCTGCTCGCGCTGGCGCTCCTCTACCGCGCGACGCTGCCGGGCGGCGACGTCGCCGCCGCCCGCGCGGCGCTCGCGGCCCTCGGCGACCGCCTCAAGGTGGACGGGCGGCTCGAGGGCCACCACTGCCTGTGGCGGGCCGCGGGCGACCCCGCCGACCTCGAGGCCTCGCGCCGGCTGCTCGACGCCGTCGTGGCCGCGGCGCCGCCCGCCGCGCGCGTCGCGATGCGCGAGCGCGTCCCGCTCCACCGCGCCGTCGCCGACGGGCGCCGGGGGCTCGCCGGGACCGTCCGCTGACGGCCGCCGGGCCCGCCGCGTATCCTCGCGCCGTGCGCCGCGCCGTCGTCCTCGCCCTGCTGCTCGCCGCGGCGCCCGTCGTGGCCCGCGCCGCC
>JAEUHO010000585.1 GCA_016795345.1 Planctomycetia bacterium
CCTCGGGCCGGGCGGCCGCGGGCGCGTCCGCGGCGGGCGCGGCGTCGCCGTCGGCCGCGGGGCCGCGCGGCGACGCGGCGAGCGGGGTCGGCCGCGCGACGAGCTCGCGCTCGAGCGCCGCCACGCGCTCGCGCAGGGCCGCGGCCTCGCGGACGGCGTCGCTCCCGAGGTCGCCCGTCACCGTCGCGCGGGACCCGTCGATCAGGGCCCACGCGAGGCCCGCTCCGACGCAGGCCCCGCGGACGCCGCGTCCGACGTCGCGCGCGCGCATCCCGGGAGCGGACCGCGATCGGCCGCGCGCCGCGCCGGGCCGCGCGTCCCGGGGCCGCGGCCGCGCGCCGGGCCGATCCCGGCCGGGGCGCGGCGCGCGCGAACGGGGGCACGGCGGGCCCCCGGGAGGGCTTTCGGCCCCCACGCGGGCCTTCGCTCCCCCTCCCGTATCCTGCCCCCCTTCCCCTGGCGAGCCTCCCCATGGCGATCCACGACAACGTCCTCTCGGCCATCGGCAACACGCCCCTCGTGCGCCTCAACAAGGTCGTGCACCCGGGCTCGGCCACGGTGCTCTGCAAGCTCGAGTACATGAACCCCGGCGGCTCCATCAAGGACCGCATGGCGAAGTTCATCCTCGACAAGGCCGAGCGCGAGGGGCGCGTGAAGGCCGGCGGCACGATCGTCGAGAACACGAGCGGCAACACCGGCGTGGGCGTCGCGCTCGTGGGCGCCGTGCGCGGGTACCGCTGCGTCTTCACGATGCCCGACAAGATGTCGAAGGAGAAGCAGGACACCCTGAAGGCCTTCGGGGCGAAGGTCGTCGTGACGCCGACGAACGTCCCCGCCGACTCGCCGGAGTCGTACTACTCGACCGCGAAGCGCCTGCACGCGGAGTCGCCGGGGTCGTTCTACCTGAACCAGTACCACAACCGCGACAACGTCGAGGCGCACTACCGCTCGACGGGCCCGGAGATCTGGTCGCAGACCGAGGGGCGCGTCGACGCGTTCGTCGCCGGCATCGGCACCGGCGGGACCATGAGCGGCGCGGGCAAGTTCCTGAAGGAGCAGCGGCCCGGCCTCCGCAACATCGGCGTGGACCCGGTGGGCAGCATCTACCACGCGATGTTCCACACGGGCAAGCCGAGCGAGCCGCACGTCTACAAGGTCGAGGGGATCGGCGAGGACATGGTGTGCGGCGCCATGGACATGGCGGTGATGGACGACGTGCGGCAGGTCGACGACAAGCAGTGCTTCGCGATGGCGCGGCGGCTCGCGCGCGAGGAGGGCATCCTTGCGGGCGGGTCGTCGGGCGCGGCGGTCCACGTCGCGGTCGAGGTGGCGAAGGAGATGGGGCCCGGCAAGACCGTGGTCGTCGTGCTGCCCGACGGCGGGCGCGCGTACATCTCGAAGTTCTTCTCCGACGAGTGGATGCGCGACAACGGCTTCCTCGAGGCGGGGCCGGCCGTGGTGCGCGAGCTGCTCGGCGCCCGCAAGGGGCGCGTCGTGACGGCGCGCGCGGACGAGCCGGTGCACACCGCCGCGCGGCGCCTGCGCGAGTTCGACGTGTCGCAGCTGCCGGTGGTGGACGCGTCGGGCCGGTGCGTCGGGATGCTGCACGAGTCCGACGTGCTGCACTTCCTGCTCGACCCGAAGCGCAAGCCGTCGGAGCCCGTGGCGAACGCCATGGCGTCGGTGGAGGGCGCCGTGACCCTCGACACGCCCGTGGAGGCGCTGCGCGCCGTGTTCGACGCCGACAAGGTCGCCGTGGTCCTCGAGCGCGGCGCCGTGGTCGGCATCGTGTCCAAGATCGACGTGATCGACTTCCTGACGCGCGACGGCGCGGCGCGGAGGCCCTCGTGAAGAACGTCCCGCCCGACGACGAGGCCCGGCTCGGCTTCGACACCCGCGCGATCCACGCGGGCCAGCGCCCCGACCCCACGACCGGCGCGATCATGACGCCGGTCTACCTCACCTCGACCTACGTCCAGGAGAGCCCCGGCGTCCACAAGGGGTTCGAGTACTCGCGGACCCGGAACCCCACCCGCGACGCGCTCGAGGGCTGCCTCGCGTCGCTCGAGGGCGGGCGCCACGGCCTCGCGTTCGCGTCGGGCCTCGCGGCGAGCGACTGCGTGCTGCACACGCTCGAGCAGGGCGACCACGTCCTGTACGCCGACGACGTGTACGGCGGCACGTTCCGGATCTTCGACAAGGTCTTCACGCGCCACGGCCTCGCCTTCACGCCGGTGGACATGACCGACGCCTCCCGCGTCGAGCGCGCGATCACGCCGCGGACGCGCCTGATCTGGGTCGAGACGCCGACCAACCCGACGCTGAAGCTCGCCGACCTGGCCGCGATCGCGCGGATCGGCCGGGCGAGGGGCGTGCGCACGCTCGTGGACAACACGTTCGCGACGCCGTGCCTGCAGCGGCCCCTCGAGCACGGCATCGACGTCGTGCTGCACTCGACGACGAAGTACCTGAACGGCCACAGCGACGTCGTCGGCGGCGCGGTGGTGACGAGCGACGACGCGTTCGCCGAGCGCCTGCGGTTCTTCCAGAACGCGGTGGGGGGCGTCCCCGGGCCGCTCGACTGCTTCCTCGTCCTGCGCGGCCTCAAGACGCTGCACGTCCGGATGGAGCGGCACTGCGCCAGCGCCGCCAAGGTGGCCGCGTTCCTCGCCGCGCACCCGCAGGTCGAGCGGGTCACGTGGCCGGGCCTGCCGAGCCACCCGCAGCACGCACTCGCCGCGCGGCAGATGCGGGGCTTCGGCGGGATGCTCAACTTCTGGATCCGCGGCGGCCTGCCGGCCGCCCGGCGGTTCCTCGAGACGGTGCGGCTGTTCGCGTGCGCCGAGTCCCTCGGCGGCGTCGAAAGCCTCATCGAGCACCCGGCGATCATGACCCACGCGAGCGTGCCGCCGGCGACGCGCAAGGCCCTCGGGATCGACGACGGCTTCATCCGCGTCTCGGTGGGCATCGAGGACGTGGGCGACCTGATCGCCGACCTCGGCCGCGCCCTCGACGCGGCGAAGGGCGCCTGACGTGGCCCGGACCGGCCCCTCGCCCGCCGACGGGCGCCCGCGCACGACGATCACGCGCATCGTCATGCCCGGGCAGACGAACGCCCGCGGCACCCTGTTCGGCGGCGTCGCCCTCGCCCTGATGGACGAGACGGCGGCCATCGTGGCGATCCGGCACGCGCGCGCGTCCGTCGTCACGGCCCACATCCACTCCGTGGACTTCGAGGCCCCGATCCACGAGGGCGAGGCGGTCGAGGTGACGGCGACGCTCGCGAGCGTCGGCCGCACGTCGATGCGGATCGAGGTGGAGACCTGGGGCGAGAACCTCGAGACCGGGAGCCGCCGCTTCTGCACGAAGGCCGAGTTCGTCTTCGTCGCCATGGGCCCCGACGGCAAGCCGACGGCGGTCCCGCCGCTCCCGCCCGCGCGCGGTTGAACGTCGGCGGCCCGCGTCGCCGGGTTGTTATGATGCGCCGGTGCTGCTCGCCGCGGGGGTGATCTCGATCGGGGTCCTGCTGTCGCCGCCTCCGCCGGAGGCGGTCCGGCGTGCCGTGGACGCGGTGTACGCCGACCCGTCGATCCAACGCACGTTGCCCGGCGCGGTGCCGCTCGACGACGGCGCGGGCCGCGCGAGCCGGCGGACGTCCGTCCCGCGTCCGCGGCCCGATCGCTCGTCGATGACGGTGTCGCCCACCGGCGGGCGCGGGTTCGCGACGTTCCTCCTCTGGACCGTCGGCCTCGTCGGCCTGGGCGTCGTCGTCGCCGTGATCGCGCAGGCGATCCTCCAGCGCCGCGGCGCGGGCGGGCCGGCGACGGCCGGGCCCGCCGCGCGCGACCGCGCCGGGGGCGAACGTCCCGTGCCCGCGCCCATCGGCGACGCCGACCGCCTCGCCGCCGAGGGGCGGTTCGCCGAAGCGGTCCACGCGCTCCTCCTGCACGTCGTGCGCGGCCTCACCGTGGACGGGCGCCCCGTCCCGCCGACGTTCACGAGCCGCGAGACCCTCGCGCGGGCGGCCCTCCCGCCGCCGCGACGCGCCGCGTTCGGCGCGCTCGTCGAGGCGGTCGAGCACAGCCTCTTCGGCGGCCGCCCCGTCGACGCCACGGCGTTCGCGGCGGCGCGGGACGCGGCCCATCGCGCCGCCGCGCCGGGCCCGGGGGCGGCGTGACCGCGCCCGCTCCCGCGACCGACGACCGCGACCCCGGGTTCTCGCGCCGGGGCCTCGTCGTGCTCGTGCTGGCCGTCGCGGTGTCGTTCGGCGTCTTCGTCGCGTTCACCGTCTTCGGCGCGGGCACCAGCCCGTCGGCGGGCGCCGACGTCGACAGCCAGTCGGCGCTCGGCCACCGGCCGTTCGTCGAGCTGCTCCGCCGCCTCGGGATCCCGGTGACCGTCGGCCGCTGGTTCCCCGGCCGTCGCGCCCACGAGGACGCGCTCCTCGTCGTCGCGGAGCCCGACGGCGACGCGGACTTCGCGGACGGCTCGGACGCGCTCTCGGGACGCAAGGCCCGGCTCGCGCCGACCTTCCTCGTGCTCCCCAAGCGCCGGCCGCAGGACGGCGAGGCCCGCGACGGCTGGGTCGCCGGCGCCGAGCTGCTCGAGCCGGCGGACGTCGGTCGGGTGCTCCTCGCCGCCGGGATCCGGGCCCAGGTGGTCCGCGTGGACGCGTTCCCGTCGCCCGACCTCGGCGAGCTGGGGGTGCCCCCGACGCTCGTCGCGCCGGCCCAGCTGCTCGACGGCGCGACGGACTTCGAGGTGCTCGTCGGGTCGCGAGACGGGATGCTCCTCGGCGTCCGCGACGACGGCGACGAGCCGCCGCTCGTCGTGTTGTCCGACCCGGACGTCCTCGCGGCCCACGGCCTCGTGCTCGGGCGCAACGCGGAGTTCGTCGTCGGCTGGCTCGAACGGTTCCGCCCGCGCGACGGCGTGGTCATCGTGGACGCGGCCAGCCAGGGGCGGGCCCGCGCGCCGAGCCTCGCGCGGGAGCTCTTCGGGTGGCCGCTGGTCCTCGCGTCGGCGACGGCCCTCGTCGCCGCCCTCGCCGCGATCGTCGCCGGCGTCCGGCGGTTCGGGGCCCCGCGTCCGCCGGCCTCGCCGTTCCAGGGCCGCACCAAGCCCGTCGTCGCGCACGCCGCCGAGCTCGCGCTCGACGGCGGCCACACCCAGCACGCGCTCGAGCGGTACCTCGCCATGACCGTCGCCGCCGTCGCGCGCGACGTCCACGCGCCGCCGGGCCTCTCGCCCGGCGACCAGCACGCCTGGCTCGACCGCGCCACCGCCGCCCGCGGCGGCGACGAGCGCGTGGACGACCTCGTCGCGGCCGTCCGCGCCGAGGGCCACCGCGCGCCGCTCGCCACCGCCCGCCGCATCCACGCCTGGAGGAGCACCTTCGCCCATGGACCTGACGTCGACCCGTGAGCTCGCGGACCGCGTCCGCGAGCAGACCCACCGCGTGGTGCTCGGCCAGCCCGCGGCCGTGGACCTCCTCCTGACGGCGCTCCTCGCCCAGGGCCACGTCCTCGTCGAGGGCGTGCCCGGGACCGCCAAGACGCTGCTGGTGCGCGCCTTCGCGGCGTCCCTGGGCCTCAAGTTCGGCCGCATCCAGTTCACGCCCGACCTGATGCCGGGCGACGTGATCGGCACGAACCTGTTCGACTTCCGCAGCGGCGCGTTCGCGCTCACGCGGGGCCCGATCTTCACCGAGCTGCTCCTGGCGGACGAGATCAACCGCACGCCGCCCAAGACGCAGGCGGCGCTGCTCGAGGCCATGCAGGAGCGCGCCGTGACGATCGACGGCACGACGCACCCGCTCGGCGCGGGGTTCATGGTCGTGGCGACGCAGAACCCGATCGAGCAGGAGGGCACGTACCCGCTGCCCGAGGCCCAGCTCGACCGCTTCCTGTTCAAGGTGCAGGTCGGGTACCCCGACCGCGACCACGAGCGCGACATGGTGCGCCTGCACGGCCACCGCACCGCCATGCCGACCCTCGAGGAGCTCGGCGTCGCCGCGGTCGCCGACCTCCCGACGATCGAGGCCTGCCGGGCGGTCGTGCGGCAGGTGCGCCTCTCGGACGAGATCGTGGACTACGTCGTGGACCTCGTGCGGGCGACCCGCGGCCGTCCGACGGTCGCGTGCGGGGCCTCGCCGCGCGCGGCGAACATGCTGGCGAGCGCGAGCCGCGCCCTCGCGGTGCTCCGCGGCCGCGACTTCGTGACGCCCGACGACGTGAAGGCGCTCGCGGTGCCGACCCTGCGCCACCGGCTCGTGCTGGCCCCGGGCGCCGAGATCGAGGGGCTGACGGCCGAGGCCGAGGTCCGCCGGGTGCTCGAGGAGGTGGCCGCGCCGCGGTGACCGTGACGCCCTCGCCCCTCCTCGTCCGCGCGCTCGTGCTGCTCGCCGCCCTCGGCGCGCTGCCCGCCGTCCTCCACGCCGGCGGCGCGGCCGCGGGCGGCGCCGTCGTGGCGTTCGCGGTCGCGGCCATGGCGCTCGCGGCCGCGGCGGCGATCGACGTCGCGCTGGCGCCGCGCGCGCGCCGCGTCGAGGCGCGCGCGGACGTGCCCTCGACCCTCGCGTTGGGGGTCCCCGGCCGGATGGTCGTGGCGCTCGCGCCGCTGCGGAGCGCCCTCCGCGTCGAGGTCGTCGCCGATCTCGACCCCGACCTCGAGCCCGTGGACCCGGTGGGGGCCGCCGTGGCCGCCGGGACGGCCGGGCGCGTCGAGGTG
>JAEUHO010000604.1 GCA_016795345.1 Planctomycetia bacterium
CGAGACTGGGTTTTCTCGCAGCCCGCCCAGAGGTGCGCCCTCGACCAAATCCCACGCCCGATCCGAACACTGCTCCTCCAGGGCCTCGCGCCGGCCGCCTGACCACCCGGCACCTCAGCAGGAAGGGCAGAAGTCGAGCTAAGGCGCCGTCACGAAACAAGATGGTCCGATCCGAGGCCGTGCGTCGGGGCGCGCAGCGCAAGGAACGACGAGGATCGCGGGTTCCTGACCCGCTGACGAGGAGTGACGCCGCGCGGCGCGCCCCGCCGCCGGCCGACATCGACTAGGTTGTTTCGTGACAAGCCCTAACGGTCCGGCGCCGGCTCACCTCCCCCGCGGCGCCGGCGCGGCGACGGGATCGGCGAGCCGGCGGCGCCGGTACGGCGTCTCGAGCATCAGCACGGCGAGCGCCGTCGCGAACACGCGGCCGCCGGTCTGGCGCTCGTACGTGCCGAGCGGGTCCCACGAGCCGCGCGCGCAGCCCTTCGCGACCTGGTGCGGGACGAGCGCGCCGCGCAGGCGCGCGAACCACCCGCTCCACGCCTCGCCGCCGGCCTCGAACGTCGCCTCGGTGCCGAGGAACCACTCGAGCAGCGAGAGGTGGCCGACCTGCACCTTCACCTTGCCGCGGCCCGGCACGGTCAGCTCCTTCCACGCGATCGTCCAGTCGGGCCGGTCCTTCGCCGCGAGCGCGAGGTGCCCGCGGTGGCGCTTGCCGTCGCGCCCGACCTCGAGCCAGCCGCGGAGCGCGGCCGCCGCGAGCCCGTTCGCCGCCGTCGGCGTGTAGCCGTACCGGCGGCCGTCCGCGAGGTACGCGAGCCGCCCCGCGTCGTCCTCGAGGGAGGCGAGCCATCGGTCGACGTCGGCGGCGAGCGTGGCCGGCAGCGCGACGCCGACGTCGCGCGCCGCGACGAGCGCGGGCACGACGAGCGCGGTGTACGGCACGTCGGAGCCCGCGCGGAAGCCCGCGGCGTAGGCCCACGCGCCGTCGGGCTGCCGCGCCGCGAGGAGCCGCTCGGCGTTCGCGCGCACGGCCTCGACGAACCGCCCGCGCCCCTCGAGCACCTCGGCCTCCGCGAGGGCCTGCGTCGCGAGCGGCAGGCCCCAGACGTCGCGCACGCCGCGCAGCGCCTCGAGCGCGCGCCCGATGAGCGGCCCGTGCGCGTCGCCCTCGACCCATGGGCCGTGGCCCGCGCCGAGGAACGCGAGCGTCGCGAGCGCGGAGATCGGCGCGTCGAACGGGCACGGCACGTCCTCGCCGTGTTGGCCCTTCCCGAGGCCGTCGCACGCGGGGCCCTTCCCGTCGCACCGCGCGGGGAACCCGTCGGCGTCCCACGTCCCGTCGGCGTTCGCGTGCCGCGCGAGCCAGTCGAGCCCGGCCACGACCGCGCGCTCGCTCGCCGCGTCGCCGCCGAAGCGCGCGAGGGCGGCGATCCGGGGTCCGCCGACGCGAGGCCCGGTGAACCGCGCGGGCGGCCGGGCCTCGCGTCCCGGGGAGGGGGGAGCGTCGCCCGCGTGCGCGGCCGGGGGGCTCGGCGTGCCCGCCGTCGCCGCGGTCGCGACGAGGAGCAGGCCGTGGAGCAGGCGGCGGCGCGTCACGGCGCCATCGTAGGCCCGCGACGCGCGGAAGATGTGGGGAAGATGTGAAGGGCCTCGCGAAACGGAGCGGAATCGTCCGTGAATGCCGTGCGACGAGAACGTCGATAGGGACAGGGCGAGGTCGTCCCCGACCTCGGGGGGACCTGCCGTGACCGCACCGACGATCCTGGTGGCCGACGACAACGCGGCCGTGCTGACGCTGCTCCGCATCGGGCTCGAGTCCGCGGGCTTCACCGTGGCGACGGCGACCGACGGCGAGGAGGCCGCGCGGCTCGCGCTCGAGCTGGTCCCCGCGGCGATCGTGCTCGACCTGCTGATGCCGAAGCTCGACGGGCTGTCGGTGCTCGCGCGGCTGCGGGGCCACCCGGCGACGCGCGACGTGCCGGTGCTCGTCGTGACGGGGATGCCCGGCGGCGAGGGCGCGCGGCTGGCCCAGGCGTACGGCGCGGCGTACGTGGTGCCGAAGCCGTTCCGGCTCGAGCACGTCGTCGAGCACGTGCGCGCGGCCCTGGTCGCGCCCGCGGGGCGTTGAGATGAGCGGGCTCACGTCACGCCTCGCCCTCGAGGAGGTCCTCGTCGGCCGCGGGCTCGTCGCGCGCGAGGCGCTCGACGCGCTCCCGCCGGACGCCACCGGGCGGCAGGCCCTGGCCGACCGCGTGGTCGCGGCGGGCCTCGCGTCGGAGGAGCAGATCGCGTTCGCGATCTCGGAGGAGCTGGGGTACCCGTTCGTGACGCCGACCCCGGAGGGCGTCGACGCGGACCTCGTGCGGCGCGCGCCGTCGAGCGTGCTGCGGCGCCACCGCGCGCTGCCGCTGCTCGTGCACGCCGACGAGAACGTCGTCGACGTCGCGTTCGCCGACCCGACCGACGCGCGCGCCGTGGACGCGCTCGCGGAGGCGCTCGGCCGCGGCGTGCGGCCCGCGGTCGCGACCTCGACAGCGGTGCTCGCGGCGCTGCGGGCGGTGTTCGGCGCGGACACGGGGCACCCGCTCCACGAGGACGAAGTGGTCGAGACGTCGGGCGCGCTGCACCTGCACGCGCGGCTCGTCGAGGCCGTGGGCCGGCGCGCGGACGCGCTGCAGATCCGCCCGGCGGCCGACGGCGGGACGTTGTCGCTGCGCATCGACGGGCGCTGGGAGGACGTGGACCGGCTGTCGGCGGTGAGCCGCAGCGCGGTCGTCGCCCGGCTGGCGGCGCTCGCCGACCTGCCGGCGCGCGGGACCCCGCTGCGGCGCGGCGCGCTGACGACGCGCATCGGCGGCCACGACGTGCGGCTGTGCGCGTCGGTGGTGGCCGCGCTCGACGGCGAGGTCGCCACCGTCGCGATCCACGACGCGACGCCGCTCCTGCGCGGCGAGCCGCCGGGCCTCGGGTCGGACGACGTGGCCGCGCTCGCGGCCTTCGCGCGCGCCGGGACGGGCGTCCTCGCGATCGACGACGCCGACGAGGACGGCGCGCTCACGCTCGCCGCGCGGGTGCTCTCGAGCCTGCCGCCGCGCGCCCGCGTGGTCGTCGCGGGGCGGGCGGGCACGCCGCGGCTCGAGGGCGCGGTGCACGTCGAGGCCGCGGGCCCCGGCGGGCTCGGGGCCGCGACCGAGGCCGCGCTCGCGTGCCTACCGGACGTGCTCGTGGTCGTGCCCGGGCCCGGCGCGCCGCCCCCGCGCGAGGCGCTGCTCGCGGCCCACGGCGGCGCGCGCGTGGTCGTGCTCGGG
>JAEUHO010000050.1 GCA_016795345.1 Planctomycetia bacterium
AACCGGCCGAGGTCCAGCAGCACCCGGCCGTGGAGCGTGCGGAGCCGCTCGGGGCCGCCGAACGCCTCGAGGGCGCCCGGCGCGTCGGCCTCCGCCGCGAGTCCGGCCTCGATCGCCGCGGCCGCCGCCGGCAGGTCGCCCATCTCCCGCGAGCAGTCGCCGACGAGCGCCGAGGCCACCGCGACCGCCGCGCGACGGCCCCGGCGCTCCGCGACCTCGCGCATGCGCGTCCACGCCCCGCGCGCGGCGTCGAGGCGTTGCGCCGCGTACGCCGCCTTCCCCGCCTCGTCGAGCGCCGCGCCCTCCCGCGCGAGCCAGCCGATCCGCGCCGCCGCCTCGGCCACCGCGAGGAACGCCGGCTCCGCGGCGTCGGGCGCGCCGGCGAGCCGGTGCCCGAACCCGCGCGTCATCTCGAGCCGCACCCCGACCACGTCCGCGATCGGGCCCTCGTCGCGCGGCCCCGCCGCCTCGAGGGCCACGTCGCCGCGCTGCGCGCCGAGGGCGGCGTTCGCGCGCGCGAGCGCCTCGCGACGCGCGGGCGCGTCGGCGACGCCGCGACGCGAGGCCACGTACCCGGGGAGCGCTTCGACGTCGGCGCGCGGCGCCGCCTTCGCGAACGCCTCCGCCACGTCGGCGCGACCCTGCGCGAGCACGAGGTCGGCCACGATCCACGGGTCCGGCGTGTCGCTCTCGGCGAGCGCGCGCAGCGCCACGTCGTCGTGCGCGTCGAACGCTGCCACCACGCGCGCGGCCACCGCGCCCGCGTCCGGCGCGGCCGGCGGCGACCCCGGCGCGGGGACCGGAGAACCCGGCGCGGGCGCCGGCGGCCCAGGCGCCGGGGGCGGAGGGGCCGGCGGCGCGTCCGCCGCGAACGCCGCCCCGCGGACGAGGAGGACCGCGACCAGCGCCGCGCACGACCACTTCATCCGCGACCTCCGATCCATCGGGACCGCGAGGCCCGGGGCACGACGCTCCGGTCCGCCCCGCGGGGCGGGAGTGTACGCCCCCCGCGCGGGGCCCGGCGAGGGACGGGGGCAACTCGGACGCGTCGGCACGACTGCTAGGCGGAACCCGACGCCGGATGTTTCGGCGTCCCCGGAGCCCGCCATGCCCCCCCGCACCCGCCACCCCCCCCGGAGCCTCCCGCTCCTCCGCCTCGGCCTCTCGCTCGCCGGCTGCGGCGGCGGAGGTGGCGCACCCCCGCCGGCGCCGCTGCCCCCGCCGATCCCGGTCGTCGTCGACGTTCCCGCCGTCCCCGAGATCGAGGGGTACGTCATCGGCAACTCGGTCGTCCAAGGGGCCATCCACGTGGTCGTCGGCGACAACGCCGTCGGCCAGACGTTCGTCGCCTTCCTCGCGTTCGACCTGACCGGGATCGGCGCGGTCACCGACGCCGTGCTCCACTTCGAGCCCGGGACGGGGTCCGGCGACCCGTACGCGTTCGGCGACGTCTCCCTCGACCACGTGGACGCCGGCGCGGCACTCGACCTCGCCGACGTCGCGGGCGGGACGCTGACCGCCGACGCGCTCACGTTCGCCGACGCGCCGCTCTGGGACCTCGACGTCACGGCGCTCGTCGCCGCGGACGTGCTCGCGGGTCGCGACACGGTGACGTTCCGCTTGCGCCTGCCCCTCGCCACCGACGGCGACGCGGAGAACGACTACGCCCGCTTCTTCTCGAGTGACCACGCCAACGTCGCCGCGCGCCCGCGCCTGACCGTCACGCACACGCCGTGAACGAGGGCGCGGTCGGGTCCTCGGGGACGCGAGGCCCGGCGGCCGCCGGGCCTCGCGTGCCGTCGAGCGGGCCTCGCGTCCCGGGGCACGGGATGCGATCGCGCGCCGCGACGTGCGGTCAGCGCGGGGCGCCCGCGGGCCGGAGCATCGCCTCCGCCGTCGCGCGCACGTGCACGAGGTGGGCCCGTGCGCCGTCGTCGGCCGCGCGCGGCTCGGCCCCCGCGGCGGCGGCGGCGAGCCGCGTGAGCACCGCGCGGGCGGCCGCCTTGAAGTCGGTCTCGTCGTCGTCGGTGGCGAGCCGCTTGGCGAGCGTCGCGAGGAAGCGGCGCTGCAGGCGGCGGCGGAGCTCGTCCACCTTCACCGACGGCGCGGCGAGCTCCTCGAAGACGCCGCGCGTCACGTCGCGGAGGTAGTCCACGGCGGGGTACGCCTCGGCGGGCGCGACGATCGCCTGCTCCGACAGCAGGCCGAAGCGGAGGTCGGCGAGGAGCGCGTCGAGGAGGGCGGCCTGCTGCTTCGAGACCGGATCGACGACCGCGACCGGCCCGAGGCGCGAGACGACGTCCGACGGGAGGAACGCCGTCGGCGTCCGCAGCTGCTCCAGCAGGAACGCGACGGCCGCCTGCGCGCGCGCGCGGCTCACGCGGCTCCACCGCGGGGCGCCGCTGCCGGCGAGGGACCGGTCCTCCTCGACGCCGCCGATCAGCTTGGCGACGGGGAGGAGCCAACGGAGGCGGTGGTCGAGGGCGGACTTGTAGTGGGCCTCGAGCGGGCCGAGGTCGCCGGTCGGCGACGCCGTGAGCGTCACGAGGCGGCCCATGAGCCGCTCGAGGTTCGCGAGCCCGAGGCGCGCGGTCTCGATGCGGTCGGCGCCGAGGTTCTCGGTGAGGACGTTCGGGTCGACGATCGACGCGACGTCCTCGCCGCCGAAGGCGAGGAACGGCTCGGTGCGCTGGCGGTCGGCCCAGGCGGCGAGCGTCGGGCGCTCCGCCTCGGGCGTGGCGGCGCCGGGGACCGGCGCGTAGCCCCACTGGATCGCGAAGAGGTCGTAGGGGCCGATCTTCGGCACGACGTTGGTCACGCCGTCGCCGGGCTGCGCGACGTAGTTGAAGCGGCCGTACGACATGATCGACGGGGTCGAGGCGTAGCGGTCCGTGAACGCCTTGTCGCGGAGCTGCGCGACCGTGAACACCTGGCTGGCGCGGTGGTTGTGCCGCAGGCCGAGCGAGTGGCCGACCTCGTGGCCGACGATGTACCGGATCAGGCGGCCCATGAGCTCGTCGGGCAGCGGGAGCGGCTTCAGGGCCGCGTCGGCGCCCCCGATCTGCGAGACGTACCAGGTCTCCGCGATCGTGAGGACCTCGGACCAGATGAGCACGTGGGCCGAGAGGATCTCGCCGGTGCGCGGGTCGCTCGTGTGCGGGCCCATGGCGTTGGCGACGGGCTGCTCGAGCCAGCGGATGACGGAGTAACGCGTGTCGGACGGGTCCCACGCGGGGTCCTCGGCCTCGGTCGGCGCGTCCTTCGCGACGATGGCCTTCGAGAAGCCGGCGGCCTCGAACGCGACCTGCCAGTCCTCGACGGCCTGCTTGAAGTACGGGCGCCAGCGGTCGGGGACGCCGCGGCCGATGTAGTAGACGATGGGCTTCACCGGCTCGGAGACCGCGGCGGACGGGTCCTTCTTCTCGAGGCGGTACCGCGCGACCAGCTCGCGCGGCTTGCGGCCCGCCGCGTCGGTGCCGGCGTAGTCGTCGAAGCCGTTCGTGAAGAAGCCGACGCGCGGGTCGGCGTACCGCGGCATCATGGGCGCGTCGGGGAGCAGCGTCAGGCTGTGGCGCACGACGACGGACACGGCCGACGGCTCGGCCGCGCGGTACGTGAGGAAGCTGCTGACCTCGACGTTGCGCGGGAAGGCGCGCACGGAGCGGACGTAGGAGCGGTCGGGCGCGGGCGCGACCACCTTGACGCCGCCGGCCCCCAGGATCTCGACCGGGCTGAAGTCGGGCACGTCGCTGCCGAAGACGGCGGACACGTCCACGACGAGCGCGCCGTCGGGCGAGGTCGCCGCGACGGGCAGCGCGAGGAGGGCGGCCGGCAGCGACGACGCGCGCAGCGCGACGTCCATGGGGCTCTGCTTCTCGTCCGACGACGGGTGCTCGCCGGGCTCGGCGCGGTGCACGACGCGCTTGCCGAGCGGCTGCGTCAGGTCGCGCACGAACAACGCGTCGCGGACGCGCTCGAGGCGGACGAGCCGCGACTGGAACTCCACGCCGACGCCCGCGGGGACGAACCCCGTCGGCATCTCGGAGAGCTCCGCGTACCAGAGCAGGTCGCGGCCGAGGAGCGACGTCGGCACCTCGAGCAGGAAGCGGCCCTTCGTCTCGTGGACCGTGACGACGCCCTTCTGCGTGGTCGCGCCGGCGACGAGTTTCTGGTAGGCGCTCGCGGCGTCGGCCGCGGGCGCGTCGGCCGCGCGGGCCGTGGGGAACGAGAGCGCGAGCGACGCGGCGAACGCGACGGCGACGAACCCGAGCGGACGGGCGGCGCGTCGCGGGGACGACGGGTGGGACATGACGACTCCTTCGGCACGGGACGCTACCCGAGAGCTCGCGGCCGCACCACACGGGCCCGGACGGATCGACGGTTCGCGCCCGCGGGGACCGAGAACCGCACGGTCTTCACGATCCGCCCTCCGGTCGCGCCGGTCGTCCGCCCGCGACCGCGAGGCCCGGCGGCCGGCGGGCCTCGCGGTCCGGAGCCAGAGGGTGGCCTCCCGCGCACCGAGGCGAAGGGACGGGTGCGCGCACGGGCGGGAGAGAACGTCCGCGGCCCGTGGCGGTCCGGCGCGCGGGGATGCGTGACGAAGGGAGGAACGGCGCGTGCCCCGCGCCGACGGAGCGGAGGGACACGATGGCGGGCGATCGCGTGCGCGTGGTGTGCCTCCACGGGCTCGGCGGGCAGGAGGCCGAGCAGGCGACGTGGCAACCGCGGTGGGAGGAGGCCGTGCGGCGCGCGCTCGCCGACGTCGGCGACCCGCGGCCGGTCGAGTTCCTCTTCCCCGCGTACGACGACCTGTTCGCCGACCGCGAGATCCCGCTGCGCGAGGTGCTCGCGGCCCTCGGCGAGATGCTCGGCAGCGGCATCGTCCACGGGTTGTTCGGCAAGGGGGGCGCGCGCGGGCTGTTCGACCTGCCCGAGGGGCTGCGGTGGACCGCGGGGATGGTGGTGGCGTGGGCCCGCGACGAGGCGCTCCGGCGCGCGACGCGGCGCGTGGTGGCCGACGCGGTCGCCGCGCACCGTCCCGACGTGATCGTCGCGCACAGCCTCGGGTCGTTGATCGCGTACGACGCGCTGACCGACGCCGCGACGTCCGGCGGCGCGGGCGACGCGGTGCTCCTGACCGTGGGCTCGCAGGTCGGCAACGCGTTCGTGCGCAACGAGTTCGGCGGGTACCTGACCATGCCCGCCGTGCGCCGCTGGGTGAACGTGTTCAACCCCGACGACCCGGTGCTCACCGCGCGGATCCGGCTCGTGGACGACCGGTTCGTCGAGCGCAGCGAGCGGCTCGCGTCCGGCCACGACGCGGTCGGGTACCTCCGCTCCGCCGCCGCCCGCGACGAGGTGTTCCGCCCGCTCGCGGCCGCGGCCGGGGCGCGGGGCCTCGCGCCCGCGGTCGTCGACGAACGCGCGCCCGCCGGCGCGGTCGGGCGGGGACGCGTGCGCGCGCCGGACCGCCGCGCGCTGCTCGTCGGCATCGACCGCTACCCGAACGAGGCGGACCGCCTCGCGGGCTGCGTCAACGACACGTTCCTGATGAGCTCGCTGCTCCAGGAGTCGGGCTTCGCGCCCGAGGGCATACGCCTGCTGCTCGACGAGCGGGCGACGTCGGCCGCGCTGCGCGACCGGCTCGCGTGGCTGCTCGACGACGTCCGGCCCGGCGACGTCCGCTGCTTCTACTACAGCGGCCACGGCGCCCAGGTCCCGGCCTACGGGCCCGACGAGGTCGTCGACAGCGTGGACGAGGTGCTCGTCACGCACGACTTCGACTGGTCGGACCCCCGCGGGACCGGCGTCGTCGACGACGACCTGTTCCGCCTGTACGCGCAGCTGCCCTACGACGCGCACTTCGTGATGGTGCTCGACTGCTGCCACGCCGGCGGCATGGCGCGCGGCGCGGGGCCCCGCGTGCGCGGCGTGACGCCGCCGGACGACGTGCGGCACCGCGCGCTCCGGTGGGACGCCGCCCGCGGCGTCTGGGTCGAGCGCCGGCTCGCCGACCTCGTGCCCGCGCCCGGCCGCGCGCTCGCGAAGGGGAACCGCCGCTTCGTCGGCCGGCTGACGCCCGACGGCCCCGCGGTCGTGCGGCGGCTCGGGTGCGCGTCGCGCCTGCGCAACCAGGCCGACCGCGCGTTCGAGCGGCTGACGGCGCGGCGCGGGCATCGCGGTCCCTACCTGCCGATGATCCTCGAGGCCTGCGGCGAGCGCGAGCTGTCGTTCGAGTACGAACACGGCGCGCAGAGCTTCGGCGCGTTCACGTTCACGCTCGCCCGCGTGCTCCGCGCCCGCCGCGCCGTGGCGCGCCCGCTCACGTTCGAGGCGCTCCTCGCGGCGACCGACGCCGAGCTGCGCGCGCTGCGCTTCGACCAGCACCCGCGGCTCACCGGGCCGTCCGCGCTCCGCGGCGCGCCCGTGCCGTGGGCGGGCCCCGCCGCCGCGCCGTCGGCGCATCGCGTCCGGCGCCGCGTCCGGCCCGACGTGCACGCGCCCGCCCGCGACCCCGGCCCCGCGGACGGCCGGCGCCGCCGTCCCCCGTCCCGGTGAGGTGACCCATGGCCCGCTGCGGCTGCCGAGACCGGACGACCCGCGACGACCCCGCGCGCCCCGCGCTCCGGCGGCTCGCCCGCGACCTGTCGGGGCTCGCCGACGTGCTCGCCGACGTGCTCGCGGACGCGGCCCTCGACGACCGCGCCGACCGCGCCGCGCGGGCCCTCGCGCAGGCGGACCGCCTCGCCCGCATCGTCGGCGGCCGCCGCGTGCCGCCCGGCGCCTTCCCCGAGTGCGCGCTGGTCGGCGACGACGACGAGTTCTTCTGCACGGGCCCGCTCGTGCACCCCCGTGACGTGCTCTCCGCCGCGCACTGCGCCGCCGGCGGCGCGCGACCCACGCGCGTCCGCCTCGCGTGCGACACCGACGTCGCGGCCGGCACCGAGGAGGAGGTGCGCGTCGTGCGCGCCCGCGTCCACCCGCGGTACCGCGAGGACGGCGCGAACGACGTCGCCCTCCTCGTCCTCGCGCGCCCCGCGCGCACGGCGCCGGTGCGGCGCGCGACGACGCGCGAGTTCGTGAAGGCGACCTCGGTGCGCCTGGTCGGGTTCGGCTACGACGACCCCGACGCGTCCCTCGGCTTCGGCACCAAGCGCCAGGCCGACGTGCCGATCGGCGCCCTGCGCCGCCGCCCGTCCGACGCGCTGGCCGCGCTCGCGGACCGGCTCGAGTTCGACCCCGCGACGGAGTTCGTCGCGGGCCGCAAGCGCCTCGGCCGCGACACCTGCAACGGCGACAGCGGCGGCCCCGCCTACGTGAAGGTGGGCGCGCGGTGGAAGCTCGCGGGCGTCACCTCGCGCGCGACCGCCGACGCGGTCGCGGCCTGCGGCGACGGCGGCATCTACGGCCGCGTGGACGCCCACGCCGCGTGGCTCGACCATCTGCTCGCCGCGCTCTGACCCGCCGACGGGCCCCGCTCGGCGGACGGCGATCCCCGGGACCGCGAGGCCCGGCCGCCGCCGCGTCCGGTCCCGCCGAACGGGGACCGGCACCGGATGGCGGAACCGGCAGGGGGGATGCGTCCGGCGGCGGTCGCGCGCGTCACGGCGGCCCGGACGGAACGAAAGGGCCCCGCCGCCCGCCGTGGGAGCCACGGACGGGCGACGGGGCCCGGGGGAAGCGGCCGTCGGGGCCTACTTCACCTCGACGACGACCTTCGCGACCTTGCCGGTGAAGCGCGACGCGGCCTCGGCGCCGATCGCCTCGACCACGGGGGTGCCGAGGTCGATGCCGACGTCGGCCGTCTCGTCCGCCGAGAACATGCCCGCCTGCGTGTGCGGGATCTTGCCCTCCGCGACCTTCTCGCCGTCCACGAACAGCGTGGCGGTGCCGCCCTTGCCGGGGCCGGGCCCCTCGTAGGCGAACTCCATCCGGATCCGATGGGCGCCCGCCGAGAGCGCCTTCGTGCCCGCGACCGCGGTCTGCTGCAGGCCGAGGAAGTTGTAGTGGTAACCGGGCACGCCGTCCTTCACGTAGAGGGCCCAGCCGCCGAAGCGGCCGCCCTGCACGAGGATCGCGCCGTTGCCGCCGCCCTCGGGCACCTCGACGTCGGCCGTGAGGGTGACGGAGCGGTTCTTCACGTTGAGGAACACGTTCTCGAGCATGCCGGTCATGCCGTCGCCGAGCGTCAGCGACGTCCGCCCCGCCATGAGGTCCGGACGGTCCACCGCGCTCGCGATCGTCCGCTCCATCGTGCGGTCGTCGATCGGCAGGACGTGGTTGCGCTCGGCCTCCTTCAGGAAGAGGGCCTGGAGCTCCTTCAGCTTCTCGGGCTTCGCCGCCGCGAGGTCGTTCACCAGGCTGAAGTCGTTCCGGACGTCGTAGAGCTCCCAGACATCCTCGAGGAGCGGCACGCGCGGCGTGCGTTCCCAGGGGGCGCGGTGGATCGTCCCGGCGAACCAGCCGTCGTGGTAGATCGCGCGGTTGCCCGCGATCTCGAAGTACTGCGTGGTGTGGCGCTCGGGCGCCTTCGCGGCGTCGAACGTGTAGACGAGGCTCTTCCCGTCCATCGGCACCTGCGGGACGCCGTTGACCATCCGCGGCTCGGGGAGCTTCGCGGCCTCGAGGATCGTCGGCGCGACGTCGACGACGTGGCTGAACTGGGTGCGGAGCTCGCCGCGCGCCTTCATGCCCTTCGGCCAGTGGACGACGAGGCCGTTGCGGGTGCCGCCGAAGTTGCTCGCCACCTGCTTCGTCCAGGTGAAGGGGGCGTCGAACGCGACGGCCCAGCCGGCCGCCATGTGCGGGTAGGTCATCGGCCCGCCCCAGCGGTCCAGCACCTTCAGCATGTCCTCGACGCGCTCCGGGACGCCGTTGAAGTAGGTGTACTCGTTGAACATCCCGTTCTCGCCGCCCTCGGCGCTCGAGCCGTTGTCGCCGACGACGTAGAAGACGAGCGTGTCGTCGAGGACGCCGAGGTCCTCGATCGTGCGGATCAGCCGGCCGACCTCGTCGTCGGCCATCTCCATGAACGCGGCGTAGACCTCGGCCTGGTGCGCGAAGAGCTTGCGCTCGTCGTCGGACAGGGCCGCCCAGTCCTTGATGGCCGCCGGCTTGGGCGCGAGCTTGGTGCCCGGGGGCACGACGCCCAGCGCGAGCTGCCGCGCGAGCGACTCCTCGCGCAGCTTGTCCCAGCCCTGGTCGAACTTGCCCTTCCAGCGCGCGATGCGGTCCGCGGGCACGTGGTGCGGCGCGTGGGTCGCGCCGGGCGCGTAGTACATGAAGAACGGCTTCTCGGGCGTGATCGCCTTCTGGTACCGCATCCAGGCGGTCGCCTTGTCCGTCATGTCGGTGAGGAAGTGGTACTTCGGGTCACCGGACAGCTCGACCGGCGTGACGCCGTCGAAGATGTACGGGGCCCACTGGTTCGTCTCGCCGCCGATGAACCCGTAGAACTTGTCGAAGCCCTGCCGGGTCGGCCAGCGGTTGAACGGCCCCGAGACGCTCGTCTCCCAGGCGGCCGTCTCGTGCCACTTGCCGAACGCGCCGGTGCTGTAGCCGTTGAGCCGCAGCATCTCGGCGACCGGGGCGACGCTCGCGGGGATCTGGCCGGTGTTGCCGGGGAACCCGGTGGCCATCTCCGTGATGAACCCCATGTTCGCCATGTGGTGGTTGCGCCCGGACTTCAGCGCGGCGCGGGTCGGCGAGCAGAGCGCCGTCGTGTGGAAGTGGTTGTAGGAGAGCCCGCCCTTGGCGAGCCGGTCGAGCGTCGGCGTCGCCACCGGGCCGCCGAACGTGCTCGCGGTCGCGAAGCCGACGTCGTCGAGCAGGACGATGAGGACGTTCGGCGCGCCGGCCGGCGCGTCCACGCGGAAGTGCGGCGGGGGCTTCACCTTGCGGACATCGAGCTCGGTGTAGACCGGGCGTCGCGGCGCCTCCACGGGGAGCACCGTCCGGTCGAGTACCGGCGCCGCCTCGTCGGCGCGCGCCGACGAGCCGCACAGGGCCACCACGGCCCCGCACCCTACGATCCATCGCATCCCGCGCATCGCGCACCTCCCTGGGCTCTGAACGGACGGGATCGCGCGCCACCGCACCGCGGCAACGCCCCCGACGGCCGGGAGCATCGCACCGACGCGTCCGCATCGCCATGCGGCCCGCACCGGTCTGCGCAATTCGGACTCCCGGCGACGGGCCCCGCCCGGCGGACGGCGAGCCCCGGGACCGCGAGGCCCGCCGGCCGCCGGGCCTCGCGGTCCC
>JAEUHO010000100.1 GCA_016795345.1 Planctomycetia bacterium
CCGTCCCCGCCGCCCCGCCCTCGCGCTCGCCGGCCTCGTCGCGGCGGGCCTCGCGTGCCTCGCGCCCGACCTCGGCCCGGGGGGGCCGCGCGCGCGGGCCGACGAGGGCGGCGGCGCGGCGGCGGGGAAGGTGCCGCCCGACCTCCGGCCGGACGTCGACGCGGCGGTGGCGCGCGGCGCGGCCTGGCTGCGCGGGCGGGCGGGCCCGGACGGGTTGTTCCGCTGGAGCGTCGACGGGCAGCGCACGTTCAGCCACTGGAACGCGCCCGCGTGCGACGAGGGCCTGACGTGCCTCGCCGTGCTCGCGCTCGTGCGCGCCGGCGTGGCTCGCGACGATCCGGTGGTCGTGCGCGCCCTCGACGTCCTGCGGCGGCGGCTGGCGTCGCCCGTGCCGCCGCCGGCGGGCGGCGACGCGCGCACGTTCACCTACGCCGCGGGCGCGCTGCTGTGGATGCTCTCCGAGGTGCGGCCCGCGGGGTTCGGCGACGCCGCGGCCCAGGCCGCGCTCGGGCTCGCCCACGGCATCCACCCGGACGGCGGCTGGAGCTACACGCTCCCGCGGGTCCGCGTGGACGGCACGTACGCGCGCGTGTTGCCGGACCCCCGCGGCGCCGAGCCGTCCGACCTCTCCAACGGGCAGTTCGCCGTGATCGGGCTCCTCTCGGCGGAGCGCCTCGGCGTCTGGCGCGCCGACGCGCCGTGGGAGGCCCTGCACGCGGGCCTCGTCGCCGCGCCGCGCACCGACGGCGCGTTCGGCTACCGGCACGACGACGCGGCGCCCGACGTCTTCCGCGCCGGGCGGCGCCTCACGACGGCCATCGCCGCGGGCAACCTCTTCGTCGCGCTGCGGCGGCGCGGCGCGTCGCGCCCCGAGGCGCTGAAGGACGCGACCTTCCGCCGCGCCCTCGCGTGGCTCGACCGCCACCCGTTCGCGGACGCGGCCACGGGTCGCTGGGCGGCCCGCGACGTCGGCGACCAGACCGCGCGCCCGCCGTACTACGAGATGCTCGCGATCGAGCGCCTCGGCGCGTTCAGCGGCCTGCCGCGCCTCGGCGGCGCCGACTGGTACCGGGTCGGCGTCGGGTCGCTGCGCGCGCTGCAGGGGGCCGACGGCGGCTGGCCGGGCGGCACGGCCGAGGCCGCGTTCCGCAACGCCGTCGAGCACACGACGCTCGCGCTGCTCTTCCTCACGCGCGCGCTCGACGCGGTCCCCGTCACGTCGCCCGACCTCACCACGGGCGACCTCGTGGGGGCGAAGGACGCCCTCGAGCCGCACTTCTCCGACCTCGTGGCCCGCGCGGTGCGCGCCCACGCCCTCGCGGAGGGCGACGCACGCGTCGCGTGGCAACGCGCGTTCGTCGCGACGGGCCTCCGGGCGCTCGAGGCCGTGGTGCGCCTCCACGCGGACGGCCCCTCGGAGCTGGCGCCGGCCGCGCACGGCCTGCTGCGGCTCCTCACGGGGTTCCCGGTCGAGGCGAAGGGACGCGAGGCCCGGGCGCTCGCGTGGGCGCGGTTCCTGTTCGCGCACCGCGCGACCCTGGCGCCGTCGGCCGACGGGCTCACGTTCACCGACCGCTGACGACCGCGCCCGCGCTGGCGGGGGCCCGGGGCCCGGCTACGGTGGGCCCATGTCGCCGCGCGGGCCCGATCCGGACGCTTCGGGCCGCGAGGCCGCGGGCGGGGGCGAGCCCCCGCGCGACGAGGACGGCTGGATCGGCGCGATCGCGCGCCGGTTCCCGCCCGGGCCTCGCGTGCGCGTGGGCCTCGGCCACGACGCGGCCGTGGTGGCGTTCGACGGCCGCGACGTCGTCCTCAAGACCGACACCGTGATCGACGGCGTCGACTTCCGCCTCGCCGCGTGCGGCGCCCGCGCCGCCGCCCGCAAGGCGCTCGCCGTCACCGTGTCGGACCTCGCGGCGATGGCGGCCCTCCCGCGCGCGTGCGTCGTCTCGGCCGTGTTGCCCCGGGGCATCGACTTCGCGACGTTCGACGCGCTCGCGGCGGGGTTCGAGGACGGCGCCCGCGAGACGGACTGCGAGGTCGTCGGGGGCGACACCAGCGTCGCGGACGCGCCGCTCGTGCTCACGGTGGCGGCGATCGGCGAGCCGGGCCCGCACGGCGTCGTCACGCGCGCCGGGGCGCGGCCGGGGATGGACCTCTCGGTGACGGGGCCCCTCGGGGGCTCGATCCTCGGGCGGCACCTGACGTTCGCCCCGCGGGTGCGCGAGGCGCAGGTGCTCGCGGCGCTCGGCGTGCCGGCGGCGATGATGGACCTCTCCGACGGCCTCTCGACCGACCTCCCGCGGCTCGCCGCGCGGTCGGGCGTCGGCGCGGAGGTCGACGCCGAGGCCCTGCCGGTCCACCCGGACGTCGCGCGGCTCGCCGACGGGGTCGCGCCATGGCGCCACGCCCTCGACGACGGCGAGGACTTCGAGCTGCTGCTCGCCCACGCGCCCCTGTCCGCGGCCACGCGCGCGGCGCTCGCCGCGGCGGACGTCACGCTGCACCGCGTCGGCCGCGTGACGGCGGCGGCGGGCGGGGTCACCCTCCGCGAGGGCGGACGGACGGTCCCCCTGCGGCGCGGCGGGTTCGACCACCTCCGATCGCACCCGGCCGGGCCGACCGGCGGATAGGATCGCGGCGATGGGCCTCGTCCTCCGATCCGCCACGCGCGCGACCACCGCCGCGATCGGCCGGGCCCTCGGCGCGGCGATGGAGCCGCTGCCGCGCGGCGGGCTCGTCGTCGTGCTGCTGGGCGACCTCGGCGCGGGCAAAACCGTGCTCGCGGGCGGCATCGCCGCGGGCCTCGGCGTGCCCCCGACGTCGCCGGTCGTCAGCCCGACGTTCACCTTCGCGCGCGGGTACCGCGGCCGGGTGCCGATGTTCCACCTCGACGCGTACCTCGTGAAGTCCGCGGCGGACCTCGAGGCGTCGGGGTACGAGGAACTGGGAGGGGAAGGCCGGGTGACCGTCGTCGAATGGGGCGACCGCATCGCCGAGGCCCTGCCCGCGGACCGTCTCGAGGTGACGTTGCGCCCCGACCCGACCCCCTCCGATCGGGCGCTCCCGGCGGCGCCGGGCGCGCCGACCCCGGCGCCGCGTGCCGCGGGCGAACCGCGGCCGGCGGGCGAGACGGCGCCGGAGCCGCCGAGCGGGCGGGTCCTGGCGTTCGTGGCCGGTGGGCCGTTCGCGCGCGCCGTCCTCGAGCGGGCCCACGCCGCGCTCGTCGCCGCCGCCA
>JAEUHO010000109.1 GCA_016795345.1 Planctomycetia bacterium
CGTGGCCGCCGCGGACGCGGAGGTGCGGACCGAACACCTCCTGGTGCGGGGCGACCTCCCCGAGGCCGAGCTCGCGCGGTACGGCGCGCTCGCGGAGGCGTGCTGGGAGCACTGGAAGGCCTATTTCGGCGGCGAGCCGAAGAAGAAGGACCTCCCGCTGCTGCTCGACGTCCGCCGCGATCGCGAGGGGTTCGAGAGCGCGCTGCGCCGCGCGGGCGTGGACCGCGCGGCGGTCGCGAACGCGGGCGGGTACTACGACCCGGGCAGCAAGACGTCGTACCTCTTCCTGCAGCCCCACGACTCGTCCACGCGGCTGCTCGTCCTGCACGAGCTCACGCACCAGCTCCACGCCAAGGTGCAGCTCGACAACGACATGACCCGGAGCCCGCTGTGGCACAAGGAGGGGATCGCCGAGTGGTTCGGCTACCACCGCCGCGGCAAGGCGGGCCTCGAGGTCGGCGTGCTCGACGGGGTCGTGATCGACGGCCGGCCGACGCAGTGCGCCGAGCGCCTGCGCGCGCCCGGCGCCGACCCGTGGGCGGTGCTCACGGGCCTCCCGGGGGCGGGCGACTACACCGACGCGTTGATGCTGGTCGCGGCCTTCCTCCGCACCAAGGACGCGACGGTCGCCAAGGCGTTCAAGCGGCTCGAGCGCGACTTCGAGTCCGGCGGCGACCCGACGAAGAAGACCGAGCGCGCGTTCGCGGGCAAGCGGGACCGCGTGCTCGCGGCGGTGCGCGAGACGTGGGACGGCTTCCGCCGGCCGTGGAAGGGCGTCTACATCGCGTGGGACGAGGAGGACGGCGCCATCGTCGGCCACGGGCACCCCTGGGCCTTCCTGCAGGGCACGTCCGACCTGCCGCGGGGGAAGGCGTCCGTCGAGGCGAGGATCGTGCTCGCGGGCCGCGAGGCCGCGGCGGGGGCGCTCGCCCTCGGCGTCAAGGGGCCCGACGACCTGATCGCGGCGGAGGTCCGCGCCGACGCGACGGTGGTCGTGCGGCGGAAGGTGCGCGGGACGTGGTGGGACCTCGGGGTCGCCCGCCTGCCCGTGGCGCCGACCCGCGACCCGGTCGCCGTCCGGTTCGAGGCCGTCGGCCCGCTGCTCCGGCTCACCCTCGGCGGCGTCCCGGCCCTCGAGGTGGACGGCGTCGCGGCGGGCCTCACGTCGGCGGACCTCGACGGGGCCGCGGGGCTCTCGGCGACGGGGGGGCCGGTCCGGTTCCACGACGTCGCGACCGGTCGGTGAGCGGGCGACCACGGCGCTTGGCGGTCGCGCGCCCCCGGTGCCGTGAGGAATCCGAGCGGCGGGAGCCTCCGCGGGTCGGTATCGTGTGGGTACGACCGCAACCGGGCCGACCTCGGCTTCCGGCGCGTCTCGGCGAGGGCGCGATGACCGGGCGGACGGCATGACGGCACGGGTGGCCATCACGGGGCGGGGCACGGCCCTGCCGCCCGACGTGCTCGGCAACGACGACGTGGCGGCCCTGGCCGACGCGGGCCGGCTGCGCGCGTTCGTCGAGAGCAACGTGTGGTGCCGGAACCGCTTCGCGGCCTGCCGCGCCAACGGCGATGCGACCGCGGACGTCGCGGCGCTCGACCGCAAGGTGTTCGCGGCGTTCGTCGGCGAACGGGTCGGGATCGTGCAGCGGCGCGTCATGGACCGCGCGTCGGTGCTCGAGCACCGGCCCGCGCGCGCCGGCGCGTCCGGGTCGGAGCTGGGCGCGCAGGCCGCGGCCGCCGCGCTGGCGAGCGCGGGGCGCGCCGTGGCCGACGTGGACGCGATCATCCTGGGGTCGTCCACC
Organism: Planctomycetia bacterium; assembly: GCA_016795345.1. GTDB lineage: Bacteria > Planctomycetota > PLA2 > PLA2 > JAEUHO01 > JAEUHO01. Next base: position 1,803 of record JAEUHO010000109.1, read on the forward strand.
CCCGAGAGCCTCTGCCCGTCGGGGGCGATCCTCGTGCAGGGGCGGCTCGGCGCGACGTCGGCGTTCGCGTTCGACGTGCAGGCCGCCTGCTCGAGCTTCGCGTTCGCGCTCGCGTCCGCGCGGGGCCTGCTGATGTCGGGCCAGGCGCGGTGCGCGGTGGTCGTCGCGGCGGAGTACTTCTCCGCCATGACGGACTGGGCCGAGCCCTCGACGTCGTACTTCGCGGGCGACGGGGCCGCGGCCGTCGTGCTCGAGGCCGACCCGGCCCCGCGCGCGGGCGGGATGGAGCTCTTGGACACGTTGTGCCGCTCGTCGCACAGCGAGAACATCCGCACCGGCGTCGGCGGGACGCGGCTGCTGCGCGCCTGGGAGGACCCGGCCGCGGCGCTGCAGGCGAAGCCCGGCGAGGACGGGTACCGGTACTTCTTCCAGAACGGCCCGCAGGTCTACCGCGACGTCCTGCCGACGGTGGACCTCGCGAGCCGCGACCTCCTCGCGCGGCACGGGCTCGCGCCGGACGACGTCGCGCGCTGGTGGGTCCACCAGGCCAGCCTCCCGATGATCGACGGGATCTTCCAGCGGATCCTCGGCAAGCGGCCGACGCCCGACCTCGTCCCGCTCGTGCTCGACCGGCTCGGCAACACCAGCTCCTGTGGCGCGGCGTACTGCCTCGCCGAGGATCCGGGGCTCGCGCCCGGGCAGTACGGGATGCTGCTCGCGTTCGGCGGTGGCTACACCGTCGGCGCGGCCCTCGTCCGCGGGACGTGAACCGCGGGGACCGATCGCCCGCGTCGGCCGAAGCGAACGCGTCGGCTCGCAGGAATCGGCCGGCAGGGATGCGCCCGCGGCGTTGGACCCGCGGCCGACGATCCGCGGGGTACGCGAGGC
>JAEUHO010000187.1 GCA_016795345.1 Planctomycetia bacterium
GAGGCCGCGGCGAGGCGCGCCACGGGGTCGAGCCGGCCGGCGGCGCCGGAGCGGACGAGCGCGCCGCGCACGAGGCCGGCGAGCAGCTCGCGGTCGTCCCGCGGCAGCGCGGCCCCGAGCAGCGCGAGCGCGAACGCGTCGCGCGCGACGTCGGGGACGCCCGCGTCGAGCAGCCGGCGCGCCGCGGTCTCGTCCTGGCCGCCGCGGCCCGCGACCAGCGCCTCGGCCCACGCGCCCGCGACGCCCGCCTCGGCGACGAGCGCCGGCGCGTGCGCCCGCGCGCGCGGGAGGTCGAGCACGCGCAGCGCGTCCACGACGCGCGCGAGCGCCGACGGCTCGCCGGGGCCCGCGCGGCCCGCGGGGTCGGCGGCGAGCCGCGCGAGCGGGAGCCACGCGCGGTCGCCCGGGGCGCCGCTCGCCTCGAGCCGCGCGAGCAGCCCCTTGGCGTCGCGGTCCGCGACGAAGCGGGCGCGCGCGGCGTCGTCGTCCGCGCGGGCGCGGGGCGGCGCGAGCACGCCCGCGACGACCGCGGTGACGACGGCGGCGACGAGCCTCGCGGGGCGGCTCACGCGTCGTCTCCGGGCGCGAGCAGCCACTCGTTGTCGATGAGCCGCGTGGTGCCGACCTTCGCCGCGACGACGAGCAGCGCGGGCGCGGCGCCGAGCTCCGCGAGCGGCACGAACCGCGCGGGGTCGACGACCTCGACGTAGGCGGTCGCCACGTCGGCGGCCCCGTCGAGCACCGCGCGCGCGGCGGCGACGAGCGCGTCGCGGCGGCGCTCCCCCGCGGCGGCCCGCGCGCGGGCGGCGTCGAGGGCGCGCGGGATCGCGAGCGCGCGGGCGCGTTCGTCCGGCGTGAGGTAGCGGTTGCGCGACGAGAGCGCGAGGCCGTCCGCGTCGCGCACCGTCGGCGCGACGACGACGGCGCCCGGGAGGTCGAGGTCGGCGTGCATCCGCCGGACCACGGCCACCTGCTGGGCGTCCTTGCGGCCGAAGAACGCGCGGTCGGGGCGCGTGCGCGCGAAGAGCTTGGCGACGACCGTCGCCACGCCGCGGAAGTGCCCGGGGCGCGCGGCGCCCTCGAAGCCCGCCGTGGGCCCGTCCACGTCCACGTGGGTCGAGAACCCCGCGGGGTAGAGGTCGTCCACCGTCGGGGCGTAGACGGCGTCGGCGCCCACGTCGGCGAGGAGGTCGAGGTCGGCGTCGAAGGTGCGCGGGTACCGCGCGAGGTCCTCCGTCGGGCCGAACTGCAGCGGGTTCACGAAGATCGTGGCGAGCACCGCGTCGCAGGCCGCGCGCGCGCGGCGCGCGAGCGACGCGTGCCCCTCGTGGAGCGCGCCCATGGTCGGCACGAGGCCGACCGTGCCCTCGCCGCGGGCCCGCCACGCGGCGAGGGCCTCGGCGTCGGGCAGCACCGCGGGGCGCGCCCCGCGCGGCGCGGCCACGCGGAGGAGCGCGACGCGGCGCAGCGCGGCGAACGCGGCCGGCTCGCGCCCGCGCAGGCGCGTCGCGTGCGCGAGCACGGTCGCGCCCGTCCCGGGCACCACCGCGTCGGGGGCGACGTCGGCCCACGGCGCGAGGCCGAACGCGCGGCACGTCGCGCGCGGGTGCGGCAGCTCGAGGGCGGGCGTCCGGCACACCTCGTCGCCGCACGAGAGGAGGTCGAGGTCGAGGGTCCGCGGCGCCGCGGGCACCGTGCGGACGCGGCCCGCCGCGGCCTCCACGGCGTGGAGCCGCGCGGCGAGGGCCTCGGGCGACAGCGTGGTGACGAGCTCGGCGACGGCGTTCCAGTAGTCGTCCTGGGGCGGCCCGCCGACGGGCGGGTTCTGGTACGCGGCGCTCACGGCGGCCACGCGCACGCCCGGCGTGGCCCCGAGCGCGACGAGCGCGGCCTCGAGGTGGGCGCGGCGGTCGCCGACGTTGCTGCCGAGGGCGACGAACGCGGGCTGGCCCGGCGCCGGGAGCCCGGGACGACGCGGCGCGGCGGGCCTCGAGGTCATGGGCGCCCCATGTCGTCCGCGGCCGCGGGCCCGCGCTCGTCGCCCGGCCGGTCCGCGCCGGCCGGCGGCACGTCCTCGTCGTCGGCCTCGTCGTCGGCCCAGCGGGGCCGGCCGAACGCGAGCCGCGCGACGTACAGCACCGGCCCCGACGCCGCGTAGGCGCAGAAGATGCCGGCGAGGACCTCCACCGGGTGCTGCACCGCGAGGAAGATCGCGACGACGAGCACGAGGATCGCCACGGGCGACCGCGCGCCGGCGAGGTAGCGGTTGGCGACGTGGGAGAACGCGAAGCGGCTCACCATGAGCAGCCCGAGCACCGGGGTCCCGGCCAGGAACACCCACGGCAGCGCGCGCATCACCTCGGCGTCGTCGTACGCGTCGCGGAGGAGCACGAGCGACGCGATCACGCCCGCGGCGCCGGGGCTCGGGAGCCCGCGGAACACCCGCGTGACGTGGCCGGGCTCCTGCACCCGCTGGCTCTCGACGTTGTAGCGCGCCAGCCGCAGCGCGGCGCCGAGCACGTACACCATCGCGAGCGCCGTCGTCAGCTTCGGCGAGAGGTGCGGGAACTCGCTCTGCGCCACCGACTTCGCGAGCAGCGCGGGGGTCACACCGAAGGTGATCATGTCGGCGAGGCTGTCGAGCTCGGCGCCGAACGCCGACGCCGCCCCCGTGAGCCGCGCGACGCGGCCGTCGAGCACGTCGCAGACCATCCCGAACACGACGCACCACGCCGCCTTCACCCACAACGCGTCGCGGGCGGCGACGTCGGCGGTCTTCGCCCAGGCGTCCACGACGTAGGAGAGCGCGAGGAAGCCCGCGAGGACGTTGCCCAGCGTCACCAGCGTCGGCAGCACCTGGATCGCGACGAGCCGCGGACGGCGCGGGGGCGGCGCCGTGCGAGGGGACGGGGTCGAGAGGGCCGGGCGCATGGGGATCCGGAGTGTAGCCTCCTCCCCCCGGGCCCGGGGGCAG
>JAEUHO010000190.1 GCA_016795345.1 Planctomycetia bacterium
CGCCGCCGGCCCGAGGGCGTGGAGGTCGGCCGCATCGCGCCGCGCGCGCGCCGCCTCGAGGTCGTCGCCGACGGACCCGCCGACCTCGTCGCCGCCGATCGCGACCCCACCGAGGGCCACGACGTGGCCGAGGACGCGGCACCCGAGCGCCTCGAGGAACGCGGCGGCGACGGCCCCCGCCGCGACGCGCACCGCCGTCTCGCGCGCGCTCGCGCGCTCGACCACCTCGCGCGCGTCGAGGATCCCGCGGTTGAGCGCGCCGGCGAGGTCGGCATGGCCCGGCCGCGGGGTGTGCACCGGCGGGCGGCCGACGTAGGTCGTGTCGCGGTTGGCGACCTCGATCGCGATCGGGTTGCCCGTCGCGACGTCGTCGCGGACGCCGGCGAGGAACCGTGCGTGGTCCGACTCGACCCGCTGTCGGGCGCTGCGGCCGTACCCCCGCTGCCGGGCCGCGACGCGCGCGTCCACGAACGCGAGCCCGACGGGCGTGCCCGCGGGGATGCCCGCGAGGATCGCGACCAGGCACGCGCCGTGGCTCTCGCCGGCCGTCTCGAGGACGAGTTCCATGGCCGCGACTCTACCTCCCCTCCCCCGCCGCCGTCGCGTACGCTCGCGGGCATGGTCGCCCCCGACGCTCCCCCGCCCCCTCGCTCGTCCGGGACCGGCTCCGTCCGCGAGCGGATGGCCCAGGCCGCCCGCGAGAAGCCGCCGGCGCCGGAGCTCAAGCGCTGGGTGTGGCTGGTGGTGCTCGGCGTGGGCGCGGCGATCGCGCTCGCGCAGCTCTTCGGCCTGACCAGCTCGCCGGTGGCCGAGAAGATGAAGCGCGGGAAGGCCGCCGACGCGGCGCCCGCGAAGGGCGCGCCGCCCGCCCCCGCCGACGGTCAGGGCACGACGCGGTAGACGCCGCCCGCGCGCCGCGCGAGCGCGGCCATCAGCGCGTTGTCCTTGCCGCCGAGCACCAGCGCGTGGACGACCGCGTGCGAGAGGTCGAGGCGCTCGAGCTTGTCGCCCACCGCGTCGCCGGGCGTGCCGCGCACGTTCTCCTGCCCGTCGCTCACGACGACCATGGTCACCGGCTCGGGCGCCGGCGCCTTCTCGGCCGCGCGGGCCGCGACGCGCTTCGCGACGATCGCGAGGCCGGCGTTGAGCGGCGTCATCACGTCGGTGCGCTTGCCCCGCGGGATCCCGCGCACGAACCGCGCGAGGTCGGCCTTGTGGGTCGGCGTCGCGGGCACCATCTCGGGGTGCCAGAGCCGCACCTGCTCGTCGAAGAAGAGCGCCGCGAACCGCACGTCGGACGGCAGGCGCTCCACCGCGCGGACCAGCTCGCCCTTGGCCGTCTCGAGGCCCTCGGCGCCGATGGACCCCGACACGTCCACGACGAAGACGTAGTCCTTCGCGCGCAGGGGCAGGCCGTACAGGTCCGGCACGAGCCCGCGCGCGGGCGGCGGCGGCGGCGGCACCTCGGGCGGGCCGGCCTCCTTCGTGACCGTCTCGCCCGCGGGCGCGGGCGCCGCGGGCGCGACGCGGGCCTTCTCCCACCAGCCGGCCCACGGCGCGACCTCGTAGCCGAACGCCTCGCCCGACACGGCCTCGAGGGCCTCGGCGGCCGCGGTCACGACGCGCGGATGTCGGTCGGCCAGCGCGTCGAGCAGGGCCGGCACCGCGTCGACGCGACGGCGACGCCCGAGGAGCAGCGCGACCTCGGCGCGGAACGTCGGGTCCTGGTCCTCCTTCAGCAGCTTGCGCGCGACCGCCACGAGGTCGCTCCGCCCCGTGAGCGCCGCGGTCGTCGCCGCGGCGCGCACGGCGTCGTCCTTCGCGGTGATCGACGCGACGAGCACGGGCACCCACGCGGCCTCGTCGGCGAGCTTCGCGAGCGACGCCACCGCGACGAGCCGGACGCCGGGGTCCGGGTCGCCCTCGAGCACCTTCCGCAGCACGAGCGCCAGCCTGCGCCGCTCGTCGGCCGGCGCGGCGCCGCCCACGCGGCCCGCCTCGGCGACCGCGGACGCCCGCCGCCCCGCGTCGTCGGCCTTGAGCGCCTTCTCGAGCGCGCGCGCCGGCGACTCGCCCGCGACGGCCGGGCCCGCGGCCGCGAACAGCGCCGCGAGCAGCGCCGCCAGCGCGAGGGAGGCGGCGCGCGGGGCCGGCCGGGCCGTCACTTCGCGTCGCGCGCCTGCTTGGCCTGCAGCGCCCGCCACGCGGCCTCCACCGTCTTCTTGACGATCGGCGACGCCTCCGACGTGCGCGCCTGCTCGAGCACCAGCTTCGCCTCGGGCGTCGCGATCTGCGCGAGCGCGAGCGCGGCGTGCTGCCGCATGGCCTCGTCGCCGGCGCCGTAGGCCGCCGCGATCGCCTCGACCGAGCCCGCCGCGTCCGGACCGAGCCGGCCCAACGCGCGCACGGCCTCCTTCTTGACCAGCTCCGACCCGGTGCGCGCGAGCTCCGTCAGCACCGGCACCGCCGCGACCGTCCGCGTGGCGCCGAGCGCCTCCACTGCGTTCTGCTTGAGGTAGTCGTTCGTGGTCGTCCGGGCGACCTCGATCACCTTCACGCGGGCCGTCTCCGACAGGGCGGTCGTGGTGCCGAGCGCCCGGGCCGCCACGCTCGCGTAGTCGGCGCCCTTCTCGGCGAGCTCGATCAACCGCGTCACGGCGGCCTCGTCGCCGGTCTTCGCGAGCGCGGTCAGCGCCGCGCGGCGCACCGGTTCGCGCTGCTCCGGCGCGTCGAGCGCCAGCATCGCCGTCACCAGCGCGGGCGTCGCGCCCGGGCGCCCGGTGAGGTCGAGCAGCGACACGAGGGCGGCCTCCGACCGCGGCGCGTCCCCGAGCACGCGCGCGAGGTACTCCGCCGCGTCCTTGCTCCGCCGCAGGTCGAAGCTGCGCCAGACCTCCGCGCCGAACCGCGACGGGTCGTTGGTCGCGTTCACCGCGTCCGACAACGCGCGCGCCGCCTCCAGCCCGCCCAGCCGGGCGATCGCCTGGAGGTACGGCCCGTCGTGCGCGAAGTCGCCCGACAGCCGCGACTCGATGCCCGTCACCGCCTCGCGCAGGTCGGCGCCCGGGACGCCGGCGATGGCGACCAGCACGTTGCCCCGGTCGTGCGCGTCGAGCTTGGGGTCGTCGAGCACCCGCAGCAGGTCGGGGACGATGGTGCCGTCGCGCACCCGCTCGAGGGCCTGGATCGCGCCCGCGGCGTTGCCGAACTGCAGCGCGTTCAGGAGCGCGTCCTTGATGTCGCGATCGATGGGCCCCTCGACGCGCCCGATCCAGTCGGCGACGTGGTCCCACCGCGGGTTCTCGAGCGCCAGCTGCTCGCGGATCAGGTTCTGGAGCAGCTTCGGGTCGGAGTAGTCCGCGCCCGACGGCGTCCGCAGGCCCGGCGGGATGCCGGTGCCCGGCCGCGCCGCGAGCGCCGAGTCGTCCGGCTCGTCCGCCGGGTCCACGACGCCCGGGATCGCCCCGGGCGCGCCGCGGCCGCCGGGGGCCACCGGCGTCGGCACCGCGCCGTACGCCCCGTCGGCGGGCGCGGTCGGCTTCTCGGTGCCGCGCAGGGCGAAGTAGGCGCCGGCGGCCGCGCCGACGGCGGCCAGGGTCGCGGCGAGGATCGTGCGTTCGAGTTTCGTCATACGCGGGTCCGGCCGTCCGTCCGGGGGAGAACGTGAATGCTACCCCCGTTGGACGCCGGGGGGGCGGAGACCGTTCCGGCGCCGTCCCCATGCGAACGACCCCCGCGGGGTCGCCGCACGCCCGTTCCGTGGGACGGGGCGCCGCCGTCGGGATCCCCCGGGGATCGCGGCCCCCCTCGGGACCGCGAGGCCCGCGCGCTCGCGGGCCGGACGTCGGCCGGGCGCGGGCTCATCGCGGGTCGCGCAGGCCGGCGGGCCTCGCGGTCCCGGGCAGGGGTCAGCGGGCCGGGCGTCCGGTGGGCGCGGGGCCCCGCGTCGTCGCGACACGGGCGGCTTCGTCGACGAGCGTGCCGAAGAGGCGGCGGGTCGAGTCGGCGCCCTCCATCCGCTCGGGATGCCACTGCACGCCGAGGAAGAGGCGGAGCGACGCGTCCTCGGCCGCCTCCACGACCCCGTCCGACGAGGTGCCCGTCACCACGAGCGACGGCGCGGCCGTCGCGACGGCCTGGTGGTGGTGGGAGTTCACCTCGGTGCGCGCGACGCCGAGGACCCGGGCGAGCCGGCTCCCCGGGACGACGGCGAGGTCGTGGCAGACGTCGTACCGGCCCCCGTGCACCAGCGCGGAGGGGACCTCGGCGGGCAGGTGCTGGAGCAGGGTGCCCCCCATCGCGACGTTCATCACCTGCAGGCCGCGGCAGACGCCGAGGGTCGGGACGTCGCGCGCCGCGGCCGCGCGGGTGAGCGCGATCTCGAACCGGTCGCGTTCGACGTCCACGGGGCCGAGGTCGGGGTGCGGGGTGGCGCCGTATGCGGCCGGGTCGACGTCGTCGCCGCCGATGAGGAGGAGGCCGTCGACGAGGTCGAGGTAGTCGCCGACGAACGCCG
>JAEUHO010000229.1 GCA_016795345.1 Planctomycetia bacterium
TCCTCGCGCGTCACGCCGTCGAGGGCCGCGAGGGTCGCGCGCGCGGCGAGCCCCCAGCGGCCGCCGTACACGAGCGTCTCGCCGTCCCATCGGAACGGGAACGGCGCGGGGACCCGCGCGGGGTCGCCGTGCGCCGCCAGCCCGAGCACCTTCCCCTCGTCGCGCCCGGGCACGAACCCGAGCCGCTTCGTCACGAGGGAGTAGAACGCGCCGAGCGACGCGTGGACGTCGTACGACCGCAGGGGCGCGAGCGCGCCGCCCTCGCCCACCGACACGGTGAGGCTCCGTCCGTCGCCGTGCGCGTCGCACGTCACGACGAGCCAGCGGCCGGGCCCCGCGGTCCGGTACGCGCTCTCCGCGTGCGCGAGGTGGTGGTCGACGAACCGGAGCGGCTTCGCGCGCAACCCGCGCGGCAGCCCGCGCGCCACGACGGCCGGCGCGAGCGTGCGCTCGACGCGCCCCGCGCCCGCGTCCGGGCGCGCGCGCGAGAGCCGCAGCCGGTACCGCAGGAGATCGCCGAGCCGGTCCACGGGGTGCCACGGCCGGTCGAAGCAGATGCCGAGCGACGGCGCGAACCACGCCTGCGCGGGCCGGAACAGCCGCGTGCCCACGGTCGGCGTCGCGACGCCGCCGACGGCCACCACGTCCACGTCGGCGGGCGCGAGGCCCGCCCCCTCGAGCACCGCGGCGATGCTCTTCGTCGGCATCCCGCCCTGGAGCTTCACGCGCGTGAACCGCTCCTCGTTCGCGGCCGCCACGAGCGCGCCGTCGCGCACGACGGCGGCGCCGGCGTCGTGGAGCCCGTCCACGATCCCGAGCACGACGCCGCGGCGGACGGGTTCAGCTCCCGTGCGCACGGGGACGGGCCGGCGGCCCCTTCACGTCGTACCGGCCCGTGGACGAACGCCACCGGACCGCGAGCAGCTCGCGCAGCGACCGCAGGACGTCGCGCCGCAGCCGCACCCGCGAGTCCGGCGCGTCGCGCCACGTCACGGGCACCTCGGCCACCTCGTACCCCGCCTTCGCGGCGAGGTGGAGCACCTCCGCGTCGAACCCCCACCGCCGGCACCGCGCCGCGCCGAACAGGTCCACCGCCACGCGGCGCTTGAAGCCCTTGAACCCGCACGTGACGTCGGCCACGGGGATGCGCAGCAGCGCCCGCGCGAGCCGCAGGTAGCCGCGGCCCAGCGTCCGCCGCAGCACGCCCTGCGGCTGCGCCACCGTCGCGCCGGGCACGTGCCGGCACCCGACCGCGACGTCCACGCCGTTGCGCAGCGGCCCGAGCACGCGGTCGACGTGCCCGACGTCCACCGCGAGGTCGGCGTCGAGGAACACCACGACGTCGCCCCGCGCCTCGAGCACCCCCGCGCGGACCGCCGCGCCCTTGCCCTGGTTCACGTCGAGCGCCACCAGCCGCACGTCGGGCCGCCGCGCGGCGAACGCGGCCACCCGCGCGCGGGTGCCGTCGGTGCTCCCGTCGTCGACGACGACGACCTCGCCGCGCGCGCCGAGCCCGTCGAGGTACGCCGTCGCCGCGGCCAGGCACGCGTCCACGCGCCGGACCTCGTTGAAGCAGGGGATGACGAGCGTGAGGTCCACGGGGGGCGCCGACGGGTCAGTGTAGAGCCCTGCCCCCGTCGGGACCATCGGCGGTCGCCGCGACCCGGGCCCGCGGCCCCGCCGGTCGCCGGCCCCGCGCGCGTGCGGCGGGCCTCCGCCCGCGGTACCCTCGCGACGGAACGGACGGGGCCGGACGTCGGGCCCGTCGAGCGAAGGGACCCCATGGACGCGCCGATCGCCCCGCCCGCCCCGGACGCCGACGGCGACGCTCGGGCTCCCGGGACCGCGAGGCCCGGTCGCCCGCAGCTCGGGGGTTGGCCGCTCGGGCGACGGCGCCCCGCGGGCGACGCGGTGCGGGAACCCGCGCCCGCGTGGACGATCGTCTTCGGCCTCGGGCTCCTCGTCGTCGCGGGGATCGTCGGGTGGCGCGCGTGGCACGCGCCGCGCCCGCCCGAGCCCTTCCCGCTCCGCGTCGTGGACGAGGCCGGTCGCCCCGTCGAGGGCGCGATGGTCGCGCTCGCGGCGTCCCCCGACGCCCGCGGGCCGGTCGAACGCTCCGATGCCGACGGACGGCTCGTCTTCGGCGGCCGGCGACTCGACCGCGACCGGAAGCGCGGCGCGGACGACGGCCCCGCGTTCGCGACGCTCCTCCCCGTCGTGCCGAGCTTCGGAGCGGCCCGCGTCGGGCGACGTTGGTACCGCATCGACCCGGACGTGCCGGTCCGGCGCGGTGACGTCCTGCGGCTCGCGCCGGTCGCGGTCGCGACCCTCGAGGCCCGCCTCGACACCGAGGACGGGCCCGTCGTGCTCGTGGACTTCCGACGCTCGGCGGACGACCTGAACGCTCCGACGATCCCCGGCGACGACGACGGCGTCGTGCGAGTGCCCGTCGTCGGCGCCGACGTGCGCGGCGTCCTCGTCACCCCCGACCTGACGAACACGTGCGCGAGCGAGCCGCTCGTGCTCGGCCCCGCGTCCGAGCACTCCCGACGCGTGGTGGTGCGCGCCGACGCACCGCTCGTCCGCCTCGCGCTCGAGACCGCCGACGGTGCGCCGCG